>NZ_PCYV01000012.1:0-44974 GCF_002553785.1 Lactobacillus sp. UMNPBX15 | reverse complement strand
GATTTTACCAAAGATTTTGCTCAAGCTCTATTCAATCCAGACAAAATAAATGATTCATATTGGTTATACTTGGTAAAACGCAATGATGACAAGTTCTTTAATGTAGCTACGTGTTGAACGAACCGCATCAAGTAGCGGCGCATCTCCATCGCACTTGCCCATGGTTCAAAAGCAAACATTGTTGACCAATATAACCAGAAGTTAGATTCAAAGAATTCCTTAGTGAAGACTTCATTAATCTTCTTATTTTGCAAGTCTTTTTCGGGAGCTAAACAAAGATCAACAATTTCCTTCACTGCCTTTGGTGTCAAAAGAAGTTGCCCATCAGTCGGCAAAGCTTGACCACGATTTACAATTACTCTAGTTTTAGCATAACTTGGATCTTTTCTATTTAAACGATAGAAGGAATCCAAAATAGATTCACCTTCATGGTCAGGCGAAGGGATTGATCTAAATAAATCCCACAAACATTCAAAGTGCGGCTCCATTTCACGACCGCCACGAATGATGTAACTTTCCTTTTCTTTATTACTTAAACTTCCCACTTACAAAAGTGGGCTTGTACCTTGAAAATTCAATAGTTTAGCCAATAAAAAAGCACAAGGCCTTTGTTCGCTTGATATAATTCAACTACAACATCATCAATATCAAACGAAAGGCTTGTGCTATGTCTAGTTTACCATCATTCGATACCAAAAACGAACCTAAAATCGCCCGTTCTGTTGAAAAGTTCTTCAAGGACTACAAAGTTATGGAGCTTCTCCGTAGATGTGGGCTCCGCAAGTCCAAAGGAATCCCACTTTGGTCGATCCTTTCATACATCTTCAGTAATGTGTTTCGAGATAGAAGCATGTACATGCAACAGAAGTCTGGCAAGTGTACTGCTGGCTTCTCCAAAAACACCTACTATCGATTCATGCAGAACCCACATATCAACTGGCTTCGCCTCACTATTCTGCTAGCTGAGAGGATCGTCAATGGGCACCTGAAAGATCTGACTTCTGACCAACGTGCCGATTGCTTCGTCTTTGACGATTCGCTCTACTCCAGAACTGGATACAAGAAGACTGAGCTGGCTGCCAAAGTATTCGACCACGTTTCGATGACCTACAAGAAGGGCTTTCGGATGATGACCATGGGTTGGACTGATGGATCCTCCTTTGTCCCAATCGCTTCATCACTCTTGTCCTCAAAGAACGATCAGAATGTCATCGGGACAACCAAGAAGATCGACAAGCGCACAATCGCGGCCAAGAGGCGGATTATGGCCCAATCAAAGGGGACCGATGTAGTTATCCAGCTGCTCGATCAAGCCTTGAAAGCAGGGCTCACTGCCAAGTACGTCATGTTTGACACTTGGTTCTCCAATCCTCATCAGATTGTCCAAATCAGTCAACGTGGTTTGAACGTAATCGCCATGGTGAAGAAAAGCTCCAAGATCACATACGAGTTCGAAGGAAAGCGGATGAACGTCAAGCAGATCTTCAACGCATGCAAGAAGCGTCGAGGTCGTTCAAGATATCTCCTGTCCGTCCCTGTAAAGGTTGGAGATCCTGCCAAAGATGGTACCCAGATTGACGCCAGAATAGTCTGCGTAAGAAATCGCTCCAACCGCAAAGACTGGATCGCTCTTATTTGCACGGACATGACGATCGATGAAAATGAGATCATCAGAATTTACGGCAAAAGATGGGACATCGAGGTCTTCTTCAAGACCTGCAAGAGTTTCTTGAAGCTTGGCACTGAATACCATGGTCTTTCATATGATGCATTGACTGCCCATACAGCTTTTGTCTTTTTGCGCTACATGTTCATGTCAGTTGAAAAGCGAGATGATGAAGATGATAGGACTATGGGCGAGCTATTTTACTGCATGATAGACGAGCTTGCGGACATCACTTTCAATCACTCCATTCAGATCCTGGTAGAAGCCATGTTCGAGAGCGTGAAAGAGATCTTCCAACCGACAGAAGAGCAGATGGAAAGATTCACCAACGCTTTCATTTCTCGCCTTCCGAAGTACATGCAAGAGGCTATATCGCCATCACTAGCAGCTTAATTGAATATTTACTGGCTAAACTATTGAGTTTTCAAGGCTTCATAGTTTTTTTGATGTGGGAAGTTTAAGTTATTAATAAATTGGATTCACTAAATAGTAAAGGCCGTGTAAACAATCATTCTTGGATTGCTTGCACGGCCTTTTTTGCTTTTATTTTTCCATTAAACTGTTTATCAATTCAACTGTGGGCGTTGTTTGCATTAGTTTAGGAACATTAACAGTTATCCATTCAACATCTTTATTCCACCATGCCAGGTTTTCTAATGCTTGAATAACTTCTGGTTCAAATCTTGGTTTGATGAGTTGAATTGGATTGCCACCGACAATTGTATATGGAGCGACGTCTTTTGTTACGACACTATTTGCTCCGATAATGGCACCGTCACCTATTTTTACGCCTGGTAGGACGGTCACATTTTGCCCAAACCACACGTCATTTCCGACTACAGTATCACCTTTCAACGGCAAATCAGTCAGTTCAGGAGTATATTTCTGCCAATCGCCACCCAAAATATTAAATGGATAAGTTGAAATACCTTTCATTACGTGATTGGCACCGTTCATAATAAATTCAATACCACTGGCGATAGAACAGAATTTACCGATGATTAATTTGTCGCCTAGAAATTCATAGTGATGGGTAACGTGTTTCTCAAAATCGGTGGGATTTACTGGGTCATCATAATAGGTGTAGTCCCCAATTTCAATATTGGGACTTTTGATCACGTTCTTGATAAAGACAACCTCTTTGATGGCTGGATTGGGATAAATTGCATTTGCGTCAGGTATGGTCATGTTAGTACCTCCGAATTGAGTTGTTTGATTTTAATTATAGTCTAGAAGATTGGTAGCGTCAAGAATCTTGTGTAAATGAAATGCCTTCGTACATATAACTTAAACTTCCCACTTGCAAAAGTGGGCTTGTACCTTGAAAATTCAATAGTTTAGCCAATAAAAAAGCACAAGGCCTTTGTTCGCTTGATATAATTCAACTACAACATCATCAATATCAAACGAAAGGCTTGTGCTATGTCTAGTTTACCATCATTCGATACCAAAAACGAACCTAAAATCGCCCGTTCTGTTGAAAAGTTCTTCAAGGACTACAAAGTTATGGAGCTTCTCCGTAGATGTGGGCTCCGCAAGTCCAAAGGAATCCCACTTTGGTCGATCCTTTCATACATCTTCAGTAATGTGTTTCGAGATAGAAGCATGTACATGCAACAGAAGTCTGGCAAGTGTACTGCTGGCTTCTCCAAAAACACCTACTATCGATTCATGCAGAACCCACATATCAACTGGCTTCGCCTCACTATTCTGCTAGCTGAGAGGATCGTCAATGGGCACCTGAAAGATCTGACTTCTGACCAACGTGCCGATTGCTTCGTCTTTGACGATTCGCTCTACTCCAGAACTGGATACAAGAAGACTGAGCTGGCTGCCAAAGTATTCGACCACGTTTCGATGACCTACAAGAAGGGCTTTCGGATGATGACCATGGGTTGGACTGATGGATCCTCCTTTGTCCCAATCGCTTCATCACTCTTGTCCTCAAAGAACGATCAGAATGTCATCGGGACAACCAAGAAGATCGACAAGCGCACAATCGCGGCCAAGAGGCGGATTATGGCCCAATCAAAGGGGACCGATGTAGTTATCCAGCTGCTCGATCAAGCCTTGAAAGCAGGGCTCACTGCCAAGTACGTCATGTTTGACACTTGGTTCTCCAATCCTCATCAGATTGTCCAAATCAGTCAACGTGGTTTGAACGTAATCGCCATGGTGAAGAAAAGCTCCAAGATCACATACGAGTTCGAAGGAAAGCGGATGAACGTCAAGCAGATCTTCAACGCATGCAAGAAGCGTCGAGGTCGTTCAAGATATCTCCTGTCCGTCCCTGTAAAGGTTGGAGATCCTGCCAAAGATGGTACCCAGATTGACGCCAGAATAGTCTGCGTAAGAAATCGCTCCAACCGCAAAGACTGGATCGCTCTTATTTGCACGGACATGACGATCGATGAAAATGAGATCATCAGAATTTACGGCAAAAGATGGGACATCGAGGTCTTCTTCAAGACCTGCAAGAGTTTCTTGAAGCTTGGCACTGAATACCATGGTCTTTCATATGATGCATTGACTGCCCATACAGCTTTTGTCTTTTTGCGCTACATGTTCATGTCAGTTGAAAAGCGAGATGATGAAGATGATAGGACTATGGGCGAGCTATTTTACTGCATGATAGACGAGCTTGCGGACATCACTTTCAATCACTCCATTCAGATCCTGGTAGAAGCCATGTTCGAGAGCGTGAAAGAGATCTTCCAACCGACAGAAGAGCAGATGGAAAGATTCACCAACGCTTTCATTTCTCGCCTTCCGAAGTACATGCAAGAGGCTATATCGCCATCACTAGCAGCTTAATTGAATATTTACTGGCTAAACTATTGAGTTTTCAAGGCTTCATAGTTTTTTTGATGTGGGAAGTTTAAGTTATTATAGATCCCATCCATTGAGCCACCAGGCAGACCTAATTCTTCAAAAATGTGAATTTTCTCGCCCTTCATTTGGCCATCACGAATTAAAAAGACAGCAGTAGCTAATGCAGCCAAGCCACTACCAACAATATAAGCAGATTTTTGATCAACATCTTTAGGTTTATCAGCCTTAACAAAGGCTTCATAATTGCCATTACTATAATGCATAATTGACACTTCTTTCAATAATCGTTACACTTGTAACTATTTACGCTTATAATATAATGTAAGCGGTATCAGTTGTCAAACATTTTACATTTGGGGATGATCTTGATGAATATGAAGAGTCTGCATACGCAGCAACAAATTGAACATGCATTATTCAAATTACTACAAAAAAAGCCTTATACGGAGATCTCTATTGCAGAAATCACCCGTAAGGCTAAGGTATCTCGTACTTCCTTTTATCGCAATTATGACCAAAAAGATGAAGTCATTGCGCAATTTTTATTTAATCAATACCATAATTTTATCGCTGATATTGATCAACATAATTTGAGAACTTTTAAGCAGCAGCTTACTGCCTACCTTGAATTCTTCAAAGATAATCCTCAACTAATGAAATTACTGCTTGATGCAGGATTTGAAGGAGAATTACTTAATTTTCAAACTAAATATTTGAAAAAGCTGATGTCAGTTTACCATTCTGATGTCCACCTACCCGACTATGCAATAGCCTATCAATCTGGTGGAATCTATATGCTGTTAGTCTGGTGGGTTAAGCAAAATTATCAGACCAGCTTGACTGATTTAATCACTTATGCCGAAAAACACATTATGCTGTAACTAAAAAAGAAGAGCTCACAAATCGAGCTTTCATTTTCAAAATTATTGCAATTTCTTGCATTTTTTACCAAAGTTAAAGTAGAAATTCATTACAAAGGCGATAATTAACAAAATCAATGAAACCAACATAATTTCCTTAATACCGCCGTGGAAAATAGTTCTCATTGTTGGCACTAAGTTTTGCGGCAAACTCTTGGCACTTTGCGCATCACTCAATTTATTCATCATGGTCATCGTGATTCCCTTGTGCGTTTGAACTCCGCTGGCCAAGTTCAGATTCATAATTACGCCATAAACAGCAGCCATTACTGTTTGAGCTAAAATTCTGATCAAATATGAAGTTGAAGTGGCCGTTGCCATATTCTTTAGTCCCGCATCAAGTTGTACCTTTAATTGCAAAGCAACAAAGATAAAGCCAACCCCAATGCCAGAAAATGCACCAATAAAGGTCAGCATCTGCACAGGCGTATGTATGCCAGAAATAAACAAACCAGCTGATGAGATAATCATGGCAACTATTCCAATCAAAACTAATTTAAAGGTTGTCATATGCTCCTGAATCGCTGCTACACTTTGAGATGCGATAATTTCAACAATCGAATTTGGAATTAACGTCATCCCACCAATTAAAGCTGACAAGCCTAGTAATGCCTGAGCCCACATTGGCATATAGGTGTTTACTGCTAAAAAGGCACCCCAAGTAAAGGCAAATAATAAAAAGTCGCCATCTAAATCTTTATTTTTAAATAAAGAAATTGGAATAATTGGATTGTCTGCATGACCTTCGCGAATAAAGAAAAAGACGATGAAGACTAAACTAATTATAATCAATCCAATTATGATCCAGCTAGCGGTTAAACCAACTAGTTGCACGCCCATCAAGAATAAAAGCAGTCCGATTACTAATAAAGTAGCACCAGGGATATCGAAAACCGGTGTCTTTTTTGGAGTAACCGGTTTGTAGTAAATTAAACAAATCAAAAATGCGATTAAGCCAATTGGAATATTGATATAGAAGACCCAGTGCCAAGAGAAAGCATCAATTAACCAACCACCAACAAGTGGCCCTAAGATCGCAGCCCCATTCCAGCTGGCAGTTAAATAACCTAATACTTTGGTTCTCGTTTTAATATTTTTAAATACATAACCAGCAATGATATAAGGTAAAGAACCCATACCACCTGCACCGATTCCCATGATAAAGCGAGAGCACAGAAAGAAAATAATATTTGGCGCTATCCCCTGTAGAGCCGATCCCAAAACAAAGAGTAGCAATGAAAGCTCAAAGGCTCGTTTGTTAGTGATTTTCTCTCCGATCTTGGTCCAAATCGGAATCGAAATCGACATTCCTAATAAGAAAATTGCCACAATCCAACCCATGAATTGAATTCCGTGCAAGGCCGCGACGATGGCTGGAATAGCGGTATTAATAATAGTTCCGTCTAGCCCCGACATCACGTTGCCAAGCATCAAGGCTGCCGTCACCATTGTAATCTGTTTTTTATTCATGCTTAACTTCTTTCTATGGTATGTAAAAAGCGTTAGACAAAAATTTCTAACGCTTTTGAGTAAAAAAATATGGAGGATACAGGGCTCGAACCTGTGACCTCCTGCTTGTAAGGCAGATGCTCTCCCAGCTGAGCTAATCCTCCATTATGGGGCGGAATGTGGGAATCGAACCCACGCATGCTGGATCCACAAACCAGTGTGTTAACCCCTTCACCAATTCCGCCATCAACGGTCCATATGGGATTTGAACCCATGATCTCCTCCGTGACAGGGAGGCGAGATAAACCACTGCTCCAATGGACCAAACTAGAGGAGGATGTGGGATTTGAACCCACGCGCGGCATAACCGCCTAACGGTTTTCAAAACCGTCCCCTTAAGCCACTTGGGTAATCCTCCATAGCCGAACAGATACTAGTATACCAAAGTGAGAAGATAACGCAAGACCTTTTTTAAAAAAAAGCAAAAAAATAAAGCCTTTCGGCTTCATTAACTATGTAAATTTTTCTGGAACAGCAAATACTTATATTCTTTGCCAGCAATTTCAATAAAACGTTGGGTAGCAATATTACGCCAGCCAAAGTGCTTAAAGAATTCTTGTGCATCTTTATCTTCAGCCAGACACCACAAGTAAATCTTGCCATAGCCCATCTTCTTCAGTTCATTTTCTGCGGCATTTAGCAAGGTCTTACCTACATTGTAGCCTTGAAAATCAGGTTTAACATATAATGCCATCAACTCACCGCAGCCAAGCATTCTAGTGTCACGTGGACGACCATAGCTAACGGCTGCTTGAACCTCGTTATTATCGTCTTTAAAAACTAAATTATGACGACCACTCTCATTGAGTCGTTTTACCCAAGCAGTAGCCGGAATATTATCCAAAAATACATCTGGTAGCACGCCTTTATACGTCTCTTGCCAAGTTGTTTGGAAAAGCTTACTTGTTTGTTTTGCTTCGTCTTCACTAATTAATGGTTTAATAATCATATTTACTTCTTCTTTGTCAAAACAGTCACAGCCTCTACATGTGGCGTTTGTGGGAACATATCAACAGGATCGATTCGCTTAAATTCATAACCTTGTTCTTGGAACAAAAGCAAGTCGCGAATCATTGTTGCAGGATTGCACGAAATATAAACGACCTTCTTAGGTCCAGTCTTAACTGTCGCATTAATAAATTCAGGTGTCAACCCTTTTCTCGGTGGATCAACAAAAACCACATCGGTCTTCATACCCTTTTTAGCCCAACGCGGCATTATTTCTTCAGCCTTGCCTAAGTAATACTTTGCGTTTTCAATACCATTTAGCTCGGCATTGTCCTTGGCATCCTTGATCGCATCCCGGACAACTTCGATTCCACGCACGGCCTTCACATGCTTAGCTACACTCAAACCAATCGTTCCAATTCCCGAATATGCATCAATTACTACATCATCCGAACCTAAATCTGCTTGCTTAATCGCTAAATCATACAAGCGCGGTGTTTGCAGCGAATTAATCTGGAAGAAACTTTGAGGTGAAATTCTAAACTTTAAATCACCAATTTGATCAGTAATCTGGTCATTACCGAAAACTAGGTAATCCTTTTTACCCAAAATCACATTGGTCTTCTTAGGATTATAGTTCAAGACTAAACCTGAAACCTTAGGAATCTGGCTAATCTCAGCTGCAACACCCATCATTTGTGGGAAATCCTTAACCCGGCTGACCAAAATAACCATTATCTCGCCATTAGCCTTACTACGACGCACATCAAGATAGCGTATAATTCCCGTATTGTTTACCTCGTCATAAGGCGCAATCTTGTACTTGCGCAACACATCACGTACTGCAACCAATACACGATCAATTTCCGGATCAGTGGTAAAGAAATTTGTCAAAGGCACTAAATCATGTGAATGTCGTCTAAAAAAGCCAATCTCAAGCTGTCCATTATATTCTCGCACAGGAACTTGGGCCTTGTTGCGATACCCTGTTTGCTCAGGACTAGGCAAAGTTTGTCCTACTTCAATCTCATCTAAATGTGCCTTCTTAAGTAAGTTAACAACTTGATTACGCTTGAATTCAAGTTGCTTATCATACTTGATATGAGCTAAAGAAGCGAGTCCCGTTTGAACCCATTGATTCAACTTGATCTTAACTCGATCAGGACTTTCTTTTTTTATTTCTTCAATTTTAGCAAAAGCAAAGTTCTTCTTAACCTTTAAAATCTTTGCACTAACCACTTCACCTGGAAGTGCATTAGTAACAAATACGGTCATTCCCTCGTAATGGGCCACACCCATTGCTTCATACGAAAGATCGGTAATTTCTAAATCTATAATTTGATTCTTTTTCATACTCACTCAACCTTAAAAAAATAGCTCTCTATTATTATAATACTTGACCAATCTTTGTGCTTCAAAAAATAATCGACTGCTTTTTAGAACCAACTATCACCCATATACGCATGCAAAATGTGGTTAGCCGCTACTTTCAACCTCAAATAATTAATATTATTAGAAAATAGCATAATCATACGCTTGGTCTTGTAATTCGCAACAAAGCAGCAATTATAACCAGGGATACTGCCATTAGCGCGAATGATGTCACCATTAAAATACACTCCACCAAAATAAGCTACCGTCTGATGCTGGGCTTGGTGGTAATACTCGTTTACCATTTTAGGATTTTTCAGCACATCGTTATATACAAACTTCCAATAATCAATTGGTGACATGAATAAGTTCCCTGCTCCAAAGTCCGACGACGTCGTCACTGTCACTTGGTGCCAGTCAACATTTTTACTCATTGGCTGAGGGATCTCGTTTTGGTTAACCTCAGAAAAATCCTTAACTTTCTGGAGCTTAAGTGGCTTAGCAAAATCGGTCTGAATATAAGCATTATAACTTAAATTAGTCTGCTTGCTAATAATAGCTGCTAGCAATTCATAATCAACATCTTGGTAATCCCAAGTATGAAGATGATCATTCTCCATGTGATTAAGCATATAAGCTATTTGCTCTTTCTGATTTTTAAGCGGAGAAGATGGTCGAGCATTGTTAACCAAGCCACTAGTATGATTCATCAGCTCACGAATTGTAATATCTTTACTACCTGAAACTTGAGGATAATAGTTAGATAAAGAGGTATTCCAACCTAATAACTTTTCTTGTTGCAGCTGATAAATTGCAGTTCCTGTCATAATTTTTTGTAGCGAAGCAATCGGAAACAATTGATTAGCGTTAACTATTTGGCTTGAATCAGTGGTCTCCTTATTTTGGACAACAATCGGTTGCCCCTTTTTATCATTAATTAACATTACACCGTTGATATGATGAAACTTCATATAATCATGCAGCTGTTCTTTCTGATTCTTAATGCCATTATCCAGCTTATCCCCTGGCTGCACAATGAATAAAAATATTGCAAAGGCACAAAGTGCCAAAAAGATGGATAAAGCTCGTTTTTTATGCATAAAGATTCCTCTTAATTACTATCCCAAGCAATGTAATAACTATATTTCCTCAATTGTAAATCTAGTATCTAGGAAGACTCAACTATTTGGTTAATTTTTGCATCTAAAAATATTTTACTTAAATCTATTGACATACTTTTTTAATCTTGCTATCATATTGCTCAACAAGAAACGAAAAGTAGCAACTTTGCTCAGCGTTCAGAGAACTGGTGGTAGCTGCAAACCAGACAGGCAAAGTTTGACGAAATACGTCGTTATAATGTTGTTCGGAAAAATTCAGAACCGTTACCATCTGATAGAGATTCAAGTTCTTATGCTTGAAAGAGTGGGTGGTACCACGGCTATTGTCGTCCCGTTGACTAATAAGTCAACGGGATTTTTTATTTGGAGGAATATAAAAATGAAGAAAAAGAAAGTTTCCTTTACTGAATCAATTATTATCTTAATTGCACTCCTCACTATTCTGGGATTGGCAGTTATCAAGCTTGCCCTTTCTCCAGAAGTGCCAGTTTTATTCATTGTCCTTTTACTTACCTTTTGGGCTAGACTGCGTGGCTTTTCCTGGCAAGATGTTCAAGATGGCATCAAAGAAGGAATTAGTGTAGCCATTATTCCGATTTTTATCTTTATTTTAATCGGCGCTTTGATCGGGATCTGGATTAAAGCGGGAATCATCCCTTCCATCATGGTCCTGGGTTTCCACTTAATCAGTGGTAGTTTCTTCGTTCCATCTGTTTTTATTGTTTGTTCAATTATTGGGATGGCAATCGGTAGTGGTTTTACCACAATCTCAACTGTTGGGATTGCGCTTTTTGGGATCGGAACTAGTATGAACCTTAATCCTGCCTTAGTTGCTGGGGCAATTATCTCTGGAGCTGTTTTTGGCGATAAGATGTCTCCTTTATCCGATTCAACCAACCTTTCTTCAGCAGTTGCCGAAAGTGAATTATTCGCCCACATTAAAAATATGATGTGGTCAACCATTCCTGCTTTTGTAGTTTCATTAATTTTATTCTGGATCTTAGGCAACAGTGGCAACATGGATCCAACTAAGATTGAACGTACTTCACATATTTTACAAACTAACTTCAGTATCAGCTGGTGGGCAATTGTCCCAATTATCTTGATGATCTTTTGTGCTTGGCGCAAAATTTCCGCAATCCCTACGCTCTTTTTAAACATTGCGATTACTGTAATCATGATTTTTATTCAAAGTCCCCACGAATCTATTCAATCGCTTAACAATTTAGTTATGAACGGCTTTGTGGCTAAAACTAGTGATGCTTCTGTTAATGCCTTATTAACCCGTGGTGGTATTTCCAACATGATGGCTACAGTAGCTTTGATCATTTCTACCTTATCTTTGGGTGGGATGCTCATGAAGTTCAACATTGTTCAAAGTGCAATGGAACCACTCGTTAAACATTTAACCAAGCCTGGTCGTTTAATTACGGTCACCATTTTATCTGGTATCTGTATCAACCTTTTTGTTGGTGAACAATACCTATCAGTTATCTTACCTGGTCGTGCATTTAAGCCGGCTTTTGATAAAATTAAGCTTTCACCATTAGCCCTTAGCCGCGTACTTGAAGACGGCGGTAGCGTAATTAACTACTTAATTCCCTGGGGTGTTGCCGGTTCATTCGCCGCTTCAACTTTAGGTGTGCCAGTTTTACATTTCTTACCATTCGTCTTCTTCAGTCTTCTTTCACCAATCTTCTCTATTTTGAGCGGAATCACCGGAATCGGCTTGAAGTGGGCTAAAGAAAAGTAGAAAATAATCATATCAGTAAAAAAGTTCCTAAGACCATCGTCTTTAGGAACTTTTTTACGCAATCTACTAGCTAACGGTTGTGTCATGTTGCAACCAATTATTACTCTTTTCTTGACATTACCATTCGATCATTCACAGCAGCTCTTTTTGGTATCACTTTATAACCTCGTCAAATTCACTTCACCAGCCTTCATTTTAAATGGTCCCGAGGCTACCCATTGGTATTTATTAGATCGTATCTTTATCAGCTTTTTGATCTTTGGGCTCTACGGTGGCTTAAGCTGGAATTTTCATCATGAAATTCAAACTTTTCTGTTTACATATTGGTGGCTAATTGTGGGATTTTACCTTTTAACCTATTTTAGGACCAGAGATTTATTTTTAGCCACTTTCAAATTAACAGACCTAACCAACGACAGTTATTACCTACCTTCAATGGCAATTTATGCTTTAGCGGTTATCCTCTTGATTTACCTAATCTGTATTGCACAAAAAGTCTTTAATATGAACTACTGGCTAAAATCAATTCACTTTCTAGCTTTTTATGCTTATCGAGCATTTTTAGCCAATGTTTTTTGGGATCGTATCTTTTGGCAATATTTTAATTTTAAACAGCTAGCTTTACAAAATATTTATTTAGCTGTCTTACTACTTTGGATTTGTACATGGTGTGCTTCATATTTATCTGTTTATGTAGTTCACCACCTTTGGCTTAAAATTAATGGTTCTGTCGGTCCATCCTAATTTGCGCACGTCGATATTCCTGACTGTCACGCGTAGGTTGAGCAACTATATCTGTAATTATTATTTCATGATCATTTCGTTCAAAGACGATTGCTTGGTCTAATTCCGCATTTACTTTTTTATTGATAGTGGTATCTTGATTAAATTTTAAATCATCAAGCTCCCGATCAATAAATGTTTTTTGCGAACTCGTCAGCTGATGATATTTTTCTGCCGCTTCTGGAGTAAAGGACAAGATCGTCTCCCGTCTGAATTCACCTATTTTATCTGGATATTCACTTCTTTGACCACGGATGTCATTGTCAATATATCTTTTTTCCATCAAAATCACTTCCTTTATATCTTCACTATACAGGAGGCGATTTTCTTTAGACATCTTTCTGCCTACTTTAGTTTTTTCATAAGAAAAACTTTACTATTATTCATTTGACCACTAAATACGGTAAAATAGATAAGACAAGTAAATAAAAGGAGTGTATATTTCATGGATAACTTTTCAAATACTCCAGGACGGCGTCAAGTCCAGGATATTTCTGCAGTTAACAGCTTCTTGACTAAGATGTACAGTCTCATGATTTTGGCTGTTTTAGTTTCTGCAGCAACTGCATTCTTGACTACGACTGTGTTTGCATCTGCAATTGCTAACATGTCACAAGCCGTTTACTGGATCATCGTATTTGTTCCAATTGTTTTATGTATGACAATCAGCTTTAAGGCAGCAAAGAACCCAACATTAGGCATCGTTCTTCTGTTGATTCTTTCCGCAGTCTACGGCTTCGAATTTGCCTTTATCGCAGGAGCATTTACTTCCGCTTCAATCGCTGGTGCCTTTTTATCAGCAGCTGGCGTGTTCGCAGCAATGGCCGTCTTCGGTTCTGTAACTAAGCGCGACTTGAGCAACTGGGGTTCATACCTTGGCGCAGCTTTGATCGGGTTCTTAGTTGCATGGCTCGTTAACGCCTTCTTCATTAGAAGTGGCGCTGCAACCTTTATCTTCTCCTGCATCGGTGTGTTAATCTTCACTGGCTTAACTGCCTACGACGCACACAATGCTAAGAAGATTTTCATGACCTACGGCGGTCAAGTTTCAGATACTGGTTTAGCCGTTATGGGGGCTTTAAGCATGTATCTCGACTTCATCAACATCTTCATGTTCTTGCTACAAATCTTTGGCATGGGCGGAGATCGCGATTAATTAATTTCCATACAAACATAGCGTTGATTAGCTTTTACACTAGTCAACGCTATTTGTTTTGCTTAAATTTTATCCACCAACATAAAATTCAATATGCTGTTGCAAATTGTTAAATTCAACTGGACAATAACCACCGATCTCACCATCAAGATTAACTGGTAAGTCTTGCCCTTCACTTTTACCAATCAACTCGGCCTTCAGGCTACGCGTTTTGGTATAAATGATATTGGGATCATCAACATGTTTACCATTCAAAGCCAATGCCATCAACTTCATCATGCTAACAGGGTCAGAAGGCTTAACCACGATCAATTGGAATAATCCATCACTAAGCTGTGCATCAGGCATAACTTGTTCAAAACCACCAATTGAATTGGTCATTCCCAATAGGAACATTGATAACTTACCTTCATAAACACCGTCATCATAAGTCAGCCGCATCTCATTTTCAGTCAAGTGTGGCAACATTTCTGCCCCCTTGATTAAGTATGCGGCATAACCCAAAGCTGACTTAACCTCAGATGGTACGCCATATGTTAACTCAGTTAAAGAACCGCTGGCAGCAATATTAACGAAATATTGAATTTGGTCACCAAAAACAGCTTTACCGATATCCATTTTACGAGTTTTATTCTTTAAGATTACTTTAGCAGCATCTGGAATATTATCACGTGGAATGGCTAATGCACGAGCATAATCATTAGTAGTCCCAGCAGGAATAATTGCCATTTTAGGCCTGTTTTCTAAAAAGGCAATCCCGTTAACTACTTCATTGATTGTACCGTCCCCACCAGCTGCTACGATTAAATCAAAGCCTTCCTTAGCAGCACGAGTAGCTTCATTGCGAGCACTATTTTCTTCAGGTGTAGTTCTAAAAGCACTAGCTTCGTAGCCTGCTTGTTCTAATACATCTAAAATATCGGCCACATTCTTTGGCATCTGTTCGTGACCTGATACAGGATTATAAATTAATCTTGCTTTTCTAGTCATAATTACTACCTAACGTTCTAAAAATTAACGACTTTGCAATTCTTGGTTAAGTAACTTGTTAACCATCTTAGGGTTAGCCTTACCACGAGTTTGCTTCATGATTTGACCAACTAAGAAGCCGATTGCACGATCCTTACCATTCTTAAAGTCTTCAACAGATTGAGGGTTATCATCAACAACCTTCTTAACCATTGGAGCTAAAACAGAAGTATCTGACAATTGAACCATACCATTATCTTCAACATACTTCTTAGGATCAGTACCATTTTCAATAGTTTCGGCAAAGACCTTCTTAGCAATCTTAGATGAAATAGTACCATCTTTGATCAACTTGATCATTTCTGCCAAGTGTTCAGGAGTTAACTTAATATCCTTCAATTCAATACGGTGATCATTCAAGTAACCATTAACTTGAGTGTTCATCCAGTTAGCTGCAAGAGTTGGATCTGCGCCAGCTGCAACAGCTTCATCAAAGAAGTCAGAACTTTCCTTAGTTTGAAGCAAAACGTTAGCGTCATATGGCTTCAAACCATATTTATTTACATAGTCATCGTAACGAGCAAATGGCCCCTTTGGTAATTCCTTAGCAATTTCATCGATCCATTCTTGTGAAATATGATCTGGTGCAATATCTGGTTCTGGGAAGTAACGGTAATCCGATGCGCCTTCCTTAACACGTTCCAAAACAGTCTTACCAGTTGCTTCGTCAAAACGACGAGTTGAAAGTTGAATATGACCACCAGCTAATAGAACTTGTTCTTGACGCTTTTCTTCATATGCAAGTGAACGACGTACGTGATCGAATGAGTTCAAGTTCTTCATTTCGACCTTAGTACCAAGTTCCTTTTGACCTGCTGGACGGATGGAAATGTTAGTATCAACACGCATTGAACCTTCTTCCATCTTAACGTCTGAAGCACCAGTAAACTGAACAATCTTACGTAACTTTTCAAGGTAAGCGTAAGCTTCTTCTGGATCTTCCATATCTGGTTCAGAAACAACTTCAAGAAGTGGCACACCCTGACGGTTTAAGTCAACGTATGAATAACCGTTAGTTCCGTGAGTGTTCTTACCGGCATCTTCTTCAATGTGCATTTCGTGAATACCGATTCTCTTCTTCTTACCACGAACTTCAACTTCGATGTAACCATCACGAGCAAGTGGTTGGAAGAACTGAGTAATCTGGTAAGCCTTTGGGTTATCAGGGTAGAAATAGTTCTTACGATCAAAATGAGTAGTTGGCAAAATGTGAGCGTGGGTTGCGATGGCAACCATGATTCCCAAACGGTAAACGTTCTTGTTAACCATTGGCAAGGTACCAGGCATAGCCCAGTCAATTACATTAGTCTCCGTGTTTTGTTCAGCACCATATGTTACTGGTGAAGGAGAGAAAATCTTACTCTTTGTCTTTAATTCGAAGTGGACTTCAAGTCCGATAGTCGATTTAAAATTCATTCAATTAGTCCTCCATTCCAGTTGGTGTTTTTTCATAAAACTTGTTAGTGCGTTCGATAAAGTCAGCAGTCTTGAAGACATTACCTTCATCAAAACGCTTAGCCATAACTTGTAAACCGACAGGCATCCCATCAACTAAACCAGCTGGAACACTAGCTGCAGGAATACCTGCTAAGTTGGCAGAAATAGTTAAAATATCATTGTTGTACATCTTAATTGGGTCTGAAACTTCTTCGCCAATACCAAATGCTGGCTCAGTAGTAGTTGGTCCAACAATTACATCATTTTCTGCAAAGATCTTGTCAAAGTCATCACAGATCAAGGTTCTAACCTTAGCAGCTTGTCTAAAGAAACGGTCATATGAACCAGCTGAAAGGGCAAATGAACCAAGCATAATTCTACGCTTAACTTCAGCACCAAAGCCTTCAGAACGTGATTTAACGTAAACATCAAGTAAGTTCTTAGTGTCCTTAGCACGGTAGCCGTAACGAATACCATCGTATCTTTGCAAGTTTGAAGAAGCTTCACTTGAAGCAATGATGTAGTAGTCAGGAACAACGTATTTAGTATGTGGCAATGAAACCTCATTGATCACTGCACCAGCATCCTTCAAAGCATCGATTTGCTTTTGAATAACTTCACGCATCTTACCGTCAACTGCTTCCATGTATTCCTTAGGAACAGCTACACGGAGACCCTTAACATCTTGACCGATAAACTTGGTAAAGTCAGGTACTTCACGGGTTGAAACAGTTGAGTCATGCTCATCTGCACCAGCAATTACGTTTAATACTTCAGCTGAATCCTTAACGCGCTTAGTCATTACACCAATTTGATCAAGTGAAGAACCAAATGCGATAAGACCCCAACGTGATACACGACCGTAAGTTGGCTTAATACCAAAAATACCGTTAAATGCGGCTGGTTGACGAATTGAACCACCAGTATCTGAACCAAGTGCTGCTACAACTTGACCACTAGCAACTGCAGCTGCTGAACCACCAGATGAACCACCAGGAACTTTATCTAAATTCCATGGGTTGTGAGTAGCACCATAATATGAGTGTTCAGTTGATGAACCCATGGCAAATTCATCCATGTTGGTCTTACCTACAAAGGTTACGCCAGCCTTCTTAAGCTTAGAAATAACTGTTGCATCATACATTGGCATGTAGTTGTACAAAATGTGACTAGCAGCAGTTGTCTTAATCCCGTTAGTGATGATGTTATCCTTAATTGCGATTGGAATACCTGCTAACTTACTCTTGGAGTAGTCAAGGTTATCTGCAGGCTTAGCATCATCTAAAACAGTGATCCAAGCATTTAACTTCTTATCTGTATCCTTAATGTTTGCCACAGTGTCTTTAGCTAACTTATCTGCTGACAAGTCACCGCTGGCAAGCTTTTTGTTTAATGAATCAATATTTTCGTTTAAGTAATTCATTACTCGTCCTCATCCTTATTAATAATTACAGGAACCTTAATGTAGCCGTTTGCCTTTTCAGGAACGTTAGCCATCAATGTTTCTCTGTCTTGTCCTTGCCAGTGTTCAGGTTTATCTTCTCTGAAGACAGTATCACGATCAACAACTTGAACTGTTTCATCAACACCCTCAGTATCAACTTCACTAAGTTGATCAGCCATATTGATAATTGATCCCATTTGATCAGTAAATTTATCTAATTCTTCTTCATTAAACGCAAGTCGCGAAAGAGTCGCAACGTGTTTAATGGTATCTTTTGTGATTTCCACGCAAATACCTCCTATTCGCCGCCATAAACATGGACTTGATAATCACTATCGCCGGTTTCTTTTGCAACTAAAGCTTGTACATCATCTACTGAACCAATTTTGATTTCAATTGGGATATTGCCAGACAAGTACTTTTTAGCTGACGACAAAACCAAACGGGTAAAACTTTGAATTTGTTCATAGCCATAAAATTGCGTTGTTACGGAAATGTTTTCTTGTGAAAGCTTACCGTTTGTATAACGCAAAGTTGCCGTTACCCCACTAATATTAGGGAAGTAGTTTTGAATAGCCGTCTTGAAATCATTGAAGTGCGATGCATCATCACTGTTAATTGCTTTTTCACTACCAGTTGTCGGTAAAACTTGCATTTTTTCCGACATGGATTTCCATTTAGATATTTTACTACTATTAGCGGCCGCTGTCCCGTAAGCGAAGTAAGTTCCACCAACTAATGAATCTTTTCCAGTCTTGGAGAATAAACCAATCGTAATCGGAATATTCTTTAAAGCTTTCTTCTTACGCAAGCGAGCAACAATTTCATTAGCTATTTTTTCACCTTGAGCTTTTTGCTCAGCACGTGAAATAGTAGTTTGAAATTCTGCACCGTTACGCTTTTTCTGATAATAATCAACCGAATTCATGGCTAAGCCCAAGCTCATACCACCTAAATTATACTTGGAACCAGATCCAGTCAAATAATCTTGTTCGATAATTTCTTCCAAATAAATTGGATTACGCGTATCGGTTCCGGTCTTACCATTATTTACTGGGTTTAAACCATCAGGATTTGATTTGGATTTACGCATTAACCAATCAGTTACAGTTGAGGTATCCAAATATTGTCCTTCTTGGAAGACGTATTGATTAGGCGAAAATTGATTCTTAGAAATTTGAATCAGCCCTCGCTCTAATTCACGCGTATCAACAGAATTATCATTATCAGTAGCTGTTAATCCTGCAATCGGACTAATATTATAGCGACCATTTTTCATTAAAACGGTATAGCCATTCGTTCCCGTGTTAGTAGTTTGATAGCTTTTTTTCTTAGTGGTTGAAGTGTTTGTCGCATTATTTGCTAAACTAGAATCCTTCAACTTACCACAACCACTTAGAGTAAGCGCGATTCCAGCTAAAGCCATTACTTGCAAATATTTTTTCACAATAATTGTCCTTTATTCAATTTGTGCAATTGCTTCTTCTTCAGTCAAAAGTGGTACGCCTAAAGTCTGCGCTTTAGTATACTTAGAACCAGCATCTTTGCCATAAATCACGTAATCGGTCTTATGCGAAACTGAACCCGTAACTTTGGCACCTAAAGCTTGTAATTTTTTCGTAAACTCACTTCTAGTATAATGCTCTAATTTACCTGTTAGCACTACAGTCTTATCCTTAAATGGATTATCTTCAATTTCTGCAGGCTCATCTGCACCTAGGTAATCCATATTCAGGCCGCTCTCACGCAGCTCATCAATTACCTTCTGTGCTTCTGGTTGAGCAAAATATGTTGTCATTGATTCCGCGATCGTCATGCCTATTGTATCGATAGAAGCTATTTCTTGCACGTCTAGAGACATAATCTTTGCCAGATTTTTAAACTTTTGAGCAATTAAGCGTGCTGCTTTGGCCCCAACATGGTCAATTCCCAATCCAGTAATCAATAATTCAACTGAGTTTTGCTTTGAATTGTCTAAGGCAGTTAACAAATTATTGATCGATTTTTCCTTAAAATGATCGAGTTGTGCTAAATCATCTGCAGTTAAGTGATAAAGATCAGCCACATTATGCACTAAATCTTTAGCAATCAATTGTTTAACGATCTTTGGCCCCAAACCGGCAATGTTCATAGCTGGTCGAGAAGCAAAGTGCGTAATGCCCTCCTCAACTTGAGCTGGACAAGATGGATTGATGCAGCGCAAAGCTACTTCATCTTCTAGGTGAACTAATTTTTGCCCACAGGATGGACAAGTCGTTGGAATCTGATAAGCTACAGAATCTGCCGGTCTTTTAGCCATGACGACTTCAGAGATTTCTGGAATAATATCGCCTGCTTTATGCAGTTTAACGGTATCACCAATCCTGATGCCTTTTTCATTCAAATAATCTGGGTTGTGCAATGAAGCCCTAGCTACAGTTGTACCAGCTAGTTGCACCGGATCCATGACCGCAGTTGGAGTAACTACTCCGGTACGGCCGACAGTCCAAACGATATCCCGCACTACAGTTTCTTGTTCTTCAGGTGGAAATTTATAAGCAATTTCCCAGCGAGGCACCTTAACAGTGTTGCCGAGCTCTTGTTCAATTCCTAGATCATCAATTTTTAACACAATGCCATCAATACCATATGTTAGGCTGTTTCGTTTAGCTGTGTATTCATCGATAAAGGCAAAAACTTCATCTAATGTTTTTAACTTACGACCGGTTTCATTGGTATGAAAGCCTAAATCATGCATTTTTTGAATTGCTTGGTGCTGACTAGTAATTTCTTCAGGCGGATTAACCCAAGTATAAATAAAGGTACTAAGTTGACGCTTCTTGGTAACTTTAGGATCAAGTTGACGCAAAGAACCCGCTGCAGCATTACGTGGATTAGCAAAAACTGCTAGACCTTGCTCTTCTCTTTCTGCATTCAACTTGGCAAAGGCTTCCTTGCTCATGTAACATTCACCGCGCACTTCAGTTGTTAACGGTTCAGGCAAAGTCTGTGGAATATCACTAATATACTTAGCATTAGCTGTTACATCTTCACCAACATAACCGTTACCCCGCGTTGAGGCACGAACCAACTTACCATTTTCATATTCAAGCGATAGTGATAAGCCATCGATCTTTAATTCCACGTTATATTCAACTGGATGACCAACTAATTTTTGCATCCGTTGATCAAAATCCTTCAGTTCAGCTTTGGAAAAGACGTCCCCCATTGACAGCATTGGAATCGGGTGCTCTACCTTGGTAAAATCACTATCAATCTGTCCCCCAACTCTTTGGGTAATGGAGTCGGGTGTCACAATCTCTGGAAATTCTTTTTCTAATTCAAGCAAGCGGTTGTAGCTTTGGTCGTAAACATTGTCTTCAACCTCAGGCGCGTCCTTAGAGTAATAGGCCTCAGCCCATTCATTAAGCTGTTTTCTAAGTGAAGCCGCTTCTTTTTTAGCTTCATCAAGAGTAATTTCTGCCATTTTTCCCTCCTGATCCAAATCAATCTTTCTTTAATTATACCTTCTTAATTGGCGCAAAAGCAGCCAAAAGCCGTTTGATTCCTTTACCAGGGAAAGCAATATCCAGCTCCATATCTTCACCAGTGCCATTAACTTTAGTTACAACACCACGTCCCCAAGCTTTATGCTCGACTTGGTCGCCTACATTCCAGCCCTTCTTTTCAGCACCGATAGCGCCTGAAGCTTTCTTAGCAGTATAAACTTCAGCGCGAGCTCGTTCGGCTTTGCGAGCAAATGGTGCCGTCTGCTTCTCAAAGCTAGATTGGATAAAGCTGCTTTGTAATTTTTCATTTTCTTCTTTGTGCAGATCCTGTTCATCAATTTCGTCCAAGAATCTTGAAGGCGGATTATTTTGCATTCTGCCATACATCATCCGTGAGTAAGCATTAGTTAAAAACAGTTCTTGCTTAGCCCGAGTAATTCCCACGTAAGCTAGGCGCCGCTCTTCTTCTAATTCATTGTCATCCATCATTGCACGTTGCAACGGGAAAAGCCCATCTTCCATGCCAATTAAGAAAACCACTGGGAATTCTAGTCCCTTAGCTGCATGTAAAGTCATTAAAGCTACTTGATTGTCATCTTCATCAAGATCATCTTGATCGCTAAGTAGAGATACTTCAGCCAAGAAGTCGCTTAATGGATTAGACTCATCTTCTTCGGGCTCATAATGATCATCAAAACGCTTAGTAACTGACAAGAATTCATCCAAGTTTTCTAAACGCGTTTCTGATTCAATTGTATTTTCAGCTCGCAAGGCATCGGTATAATCAAAATCAGTTAAGATTTTTTCAGTTAAACCAGTTACTGTACCATTTTGAGCATAAGTAATTGCATCACGTAATTTAGTACCAAAATCGCTTAATTTCTTGGCTGCTCTAGTATTAATTGAACTTTCAGCCACATGTCCCATCGCATCTAAAATGTTGTAGTGATTTTCATCCGCAAATGTTATCAACTTATCCACAGTAGCGGCACCGATTCCCCGCTTTGGAGTATTAATAATTCGGTTCATACTCATCGTATCAGCTGGATTAGCAACTAACTTCAAGTAAGCCATCACATCTTTAATTTCTTTGCGGTCATAGAATTTATGTCCACCAACGATTTGATAAGGAATATTGCTTTTAACGAAAGCTTCTTCGACTGTTCTAGACTGAGCATTAGTCCGATAAAGAATTGCGAAATCTTTATAAGCCCGTTTTTTATCTTTAACTTCTTCTTGGATCTTTGAAATGATGTAGTGAGCTTCATCATCACCGCTTTGAGCTTGATAGTAGGTTACCTTTTGCCCATCACCTTGATCAGTCCACAAGTTCTTAGCCTTCCGGTTCTGGTTATTTTTGATGACCGAGTTAGCTGCGGATAAAATGTGACCAGTAGACCGGTAATTTTGTTCTAGCTTCACAGTCTTAACATCATATTTCTTGTAATCCTGCTCAAAATTCATGATGTTTTCCATATTAGCACCGCGCCAGCCATAGATTGACTGATCGGCATCCCCAACTACACAAATATTCTTGTATTGTGCAGCCAAAGCATGACAGAGTTCATATTGAGCCTGGTTAGTATCCTGATACTCGTCAACTAGTAAATAGCGGAATTTATTTTGATAATAATGCAAGACCTCATTATCTTTTTTGAATAAAACCAAGGTCTGCATGATCAAATCATCAAAGTCCATAATCTGATCGCGGCGCAATCTACGTTGGTATTCCTCATAAACTTTGGCTGCCATCTTTTCAAATGGTGAAGAAGTACTGCTTGCAAAAGCTTCTGGATCCAATAAATCGTTCTTACCATTAGAAATTGCTGCCAAAATTCCGCGTGGGTCATACATCTTCGGATTGATATTCAGGTCTTTTTCAATATGCTTAACCAAAGTTAATTGCTCGGCCGAATCAGCAATTGAAAAATTATGACCATAACCAATCTTATCTGCATCCCGACGCAAGATCCGCACACATAAAGCGTGGAAAGTCGACATCCAAATGTCGTTAGCTGCTGGCCCCAGCAACTTTTGCTCACGCTCACGCATTTCACTAGCCGCCTTATTGGTGAAGGTAATGGCTAAAATATTCCAAGGTGCAACATGATTTTCTTCAACTAAGTAGGCAATTCGTCTCGTTAAAACAGAAGTCTTACCTGAACCCGCACCAGCAACGACTAATAAAGGTCCTTCAGTGGTTTCTACCGCTTCTTTTTGTTGCGGATTTAGACCAGCTAAGATAGATTTTTCGCTCATTATTTTCCCCTTCACTAAAAATTATTTCATTAATGCAACTTGAATATTATACCAAAAAAGCAGCGACTAATTCGCTGCTTTAGATTTACTTATCATATTTTTCAAGATCAAACTGTTCAATCAAATTAATCAGCTTATCGGCATAGTCCGGATCAGTCGCATAGCCGTCGGTAACCAAAGCTTTAGCTTGTGTCTTATAATCTTTGGATGCTAGAACATGCTTATACTGATCGTGGTTCCACGTTGTCCCATTCTGGAATAATCTAGCGTGAGCCCGAATAGAAGCCTCATATGAGTCATATATTTGGAAACGCGCCTTCACGGTAACCCACTTATTCTTTACATATTCCTTAGTTGTCATCACTGCCGAAGTGTTCGGGTTGGATCCTTTAACACCAAAAAGATTGTTGTATTTTTGCGACAAATCACTTTGTCCATAATTACTTTCTAGGCAGGCTTGAGCAATCGTGATGCTTGGCAATAAGTCATACGACTTGTCCACTTCGCGCGCAATCGGACCAATTTTTTTGATAAAGTCTTTTTTCTGTTTTAATAATTTTGCTGCTTCCTGTTCTTTTTGCAGCTGTGCTTGTCGAATCTGCTCTGATTGAATCGCGTAACGCCTATAATATCTAAAGCCGACAAAAGCAACCATCAGAATAAATAGAATTACGAATACACGCACAACGGTTTTGACACTTTTTGGTACTCTTGATTTACGTTTTCTTGCCATAGTTTTATTCCCTTTAATTACTAATTAAAGTATAACCGATTTTTGAGTAAAAAAAAGAAGTCGCTCACTGCGACTTCTCAATCAGTGCGGGCGAGAAGACTCGAACTTCCACGATCTAAAGCGATCACAAGATCCTTAGTCTTGCGCGTCTGCCATTCCGCCACGCCCGCGGCACATCAACTATAATAGCCTAAATACAGTTGAGATGCAAGAAAAAATATAAATTATTTTAAATTTCTGATCATTTTACGCAAAAGTTTGCGCTAAACGCAGGTGTCCCCTACATTTACCACAACGATACTTTTGTGTATTAATCCTGCGCATTCTTGGGTATCTCAACCCACAGTTTTCACAAAGATATAGGTAACGATATTTTTTCTTTTTACGTAAGCCAATATCAGGTGCATAACGACTGCCTCCAACTTTTTTCAGCAAGATTTTAAAATTGCGATCACGGTGTCGGTAACCCAAGCTCAATAAATGCAAATGATAGTGGGTTAATTCATGCTTAATGATTCCTACTAGATAATCATGATATTGTGGTACTAAAAAATGCGCGTTGATTTCAAGATGGTGATCATCCAAATGATAACGCCCACCTGTTGTGGTCATTCGCCGATTAATTTTTACACGGTGCTTAAAAGGGCGATCAAAATATTTTAACGAAATTTCTTCAACTAAATTTTGTAATTCATTCTCATTCATGGATAAAATTTTATTCCAAAAATAAAAATCAGCAAGAATTTAATCTCGCTGATTTTTTGCTACCTAAATATCTTGGCATACATCCCCGCCTGCTTAGGCGTACTAATGTGTCGTTTCAAGAAAGTTACTAAGTCATGTTTGAATGACTTTTTACCATCCATCCAGGTTCCAGTGAATAAGTGAATCGATTTGGAGTCCTTAGAAGGATTACACAGAACTCCATCTGAATAGACATGAATGCCATCTTTTAACACTTGCTCCTGATTACCTAGCTTTAAGCCATACTTATTTACCAGCATTTCAGTAACGGAAATACTATTTACTCCCGCCATCTGATTCTTAGTGTCATATTCAAAATCACGATCTTGATAATAATCCAAAATATCCTGCATAAATGGGTGGCCTTTTTCTGCACCAAAAATTGCAGCTGACAGATAATCATGGTTTTCAAAACCAATAAAGGCAGAATCATTCAAAAGACTATCTAACTTATCCACGACTCTAACATCAGTATCTAAATATATCCCACCTTGTTCATAAATAGCCCGTGCTCGAACATAGTCTGACACGAAGGCCCATTTTTTTGCAGCATAAGCTTGTTCAATATAACGGTTCTCATGCATATCAAAATTATCTTCATTCCACTCAATAATTTGATAATCAGGCAATTTTTTCTTCCAGGTTGCAATACATTCTTCAATTATCGGGGATTTAGGATTGTGTCCTACCCAAACATAATGAATTTTTTTAGGAATCATTTTTAACCTCGCTTCAAAAAGTTCTTAATTAGCTTCACAATATCATCATTAAAATCAAGCTTGAACAAGAACATCAATGTCAGATAAATAATTAACATGACAATTGACTTAAAAGCCATATTGAAAAAGGCAGACGGAATTATATTAGGCATAAACATTCCAATAGCCAAGGTTAGCACCGCAATTAACAAATACTTGGGCACGTCATGGAAAACATAACTAAATTCATAGCCATCACGTACAACCCAGAGCCGCAAAATTAAAACTACTGCTTCAGTAATTAATATTGCAATCATAGCCCCAACTGCACCATATGGCCTATCTAAGAGATAACTCAAGACAATTTCTAAAATTGCCCCAATAACTACTGGCACAGCATAATCCTTGTCTCGCTGGTTAGCCAAAGCAAATTGGTTAGCAAATACCCCGCCAGTCGGAATCATGATAATTGTTAAGGTAAACCAAAACATTAATGGAGTCATCGGAACATATTTATTACCAAAGAAAAACGGTACAAACTGCTTGGTATTTGCCATAATAATTACGGCGAACAAGGTACCCAGCATTACAGTAGCTTCCAGTGATTTTTTCATCACTATCTTTTGTGCCTTTTTTCCTTCGCTCGCCATCTTAGGCATAATGACTAGCGAAATACTGGTAATTACACCCAGAATCATATTTGAAATTCGTTGTGAATTGTCATAAAAAGAAACCTGAGTCGAATTAGAAAACCAACCCAAAATTGGTTTATCCAGCGAAGTATAAATTTGAGTCGCAATCTGTGGAATCATCAAAGTACCAATTGCAATTGCCGTCTGTTTAAATTTGTAAAAATGAGCAACGGGTTTTCCTACATAGCGCCGAATATCAAACCAAAAGACAAAGGAACCTAGCATTGTCGACACTGACATGATCAGTAAATATTTCCACAAGTCAGCAGGTGATTTTACCCATAATAAAATTAGAACCACACTAACTAACTTTACCGCCGTGTTTTTCAAAACAACACGACCAAAGTCAGCTAGTCCTTGAAAGAACCATGAAATATCAACCTGTGCTGAGATCAAGTATGGCACCATCAACAAGATATAAAACCAATATTGAACGTGAAATACAGTCGCTACAAAAACCGTGACTAAAATGGTGATAATACCGGCGATTCCTTGGAAATACCATAACCCCCAGAAAGCATTGGTTAGCTCCTGCGGTGTACCATAAGTGCGCGTCCGTGAAATTGTTCGCATCCCTACATACGACACAGACAGAATACAAAAAATCATCAAGAATTGCACCGTATTGTTCACACTGCTATAAATCCCATAAGTCTTAGGACCTAAGACACGCGATAAATACGGTACAGTAATCAGTGGCACCAATACAATAAAAATCTGATAAACCGCATTATATAAGATGTTTAAAAATGTTTTACGCATTTTAACCTCGATATTCCTGCGTCATATACTTAAAGACGTTCTCACAATATGAATCACTATGCACCTGGTTAGTCAAATGTAGCCAGTAAAGACGGCGATTAGCAATCTGCTGGTTATCAAGTTGATCCAGATTGCGAATTAGTTCATCCTCTGAATTAACACAGATTCCGGGAGTAATCTCAGCATATGGTCCCATTAGTAATCCGCGCGTTTTTTCATATTGCTCTAAAAAGTTAGTCACAAACACAATCGGTTTGTTCAAGTGCAAGTAATCAAAGTAGATTGACGAAAAGTCTGTCATCAAGAAATCAGTATCACCGAGCAATTCGTACAAATCATAATTGTGGTCAAACAAGTAATCATTGTTCATGAAAGCAATGTTAGAATAACTGCTCTTGAAATTGGCAAATAAGCGCATTTCATAGGGATGCAATTTTACAATCAGATATTGATGCCGCTTCTTTAATTCTGTATTTAATTTTTCAACATCAAAATCCCGAAAGGCAAAAAAGTTTCTCTCTTTGATTTTCTCCATAATGGATTTATCTTCCAATTCATAACGAAAAGTTGGCATATAGATCCCGATCTGTGCCTGATCGTCCTCAGTTTTAAATAAGTCAGCCAACAATTGTTTCTTCGAAATTACCGGCTTAGCCAATAAATCCAAACGCGGAAAGCCCAGCTTGCGGTATTTTTTTGTCTCAATTGCCATACAAGCACTCATTAGTGATTCATATAGATCAGAGCTAGAAGCAACAATATCCGCATTCTTGTGCCACAATTTTTCGTTACGGCGATTGTCGCGTCGCTTAGTATTATTAGCCATAATTCCCATGCGCTTGAGTGGAACGCCATGCCACAACTGGACATTAATTTGATGCTTGCGCACCTTAAATGGTTGGTGCGTTGTAATTACATATCGCGCTGCTCCGATTTTCTGCCAGGTTTTCCACTTCAAGTGTGACGATGGCCACGGCTCAACTAATGTAACGTTATATTCAGGATGATTCAATTGCAGCCACTTGTAAAAAGCATAGCCGTTAGATCCAGACCTACCTGAACCATTCAGGATAACCACATTATTGTTTTCCATCGTGGTAAATCTAGCCAAAAAACTCATCCAAGCCAAATAAAGACGGAATAAAAAGCTTTTCATTAAAATACTTCCTTAAAATAGTCTAATACCTAAAGCATATAAAAAAAGCTTGAGCAAACTCAAGCTTTTTTCTTTATTTTTGCTAAACTTTATTCTTTACCCATTTTTCTCTGGCAGAATTTAACAATTTCAACAATCAAAACCATCAAAATTCCGGCAATTAAAATGACTAACCACTGTGGTCCATCAAGTTCAGTCACATCAAAGAACTTAGTCATAAATGGCAATTCTACCGCTGCCATAATTACAGCAGCAATGATAATTGCACCATTGAACCACTTGTTAGAAAAAGTATGCGGTCTAAAAATCGACTGATGTACATACTTGGAATTAATTGCATGGAACAGCTGAATCAAGCCCAAAGTCAAGAAGGCCATTGTCAATGCATCCCCATGTTGCAACGATGGATCACCCACATGTGGACCGACATGCAAACCAATTTGGTATGCACCTAAAACTAAAATTCCTTCCAAAATTCCTTGGTAAATAATTGAACTGGCAACACCACCGCTAAAGAAGTTAGACTTCTTACCACGCGGCTTGCGCTTCATAATTCCAGCTTCCACTGGTTCAACACCTAAAGCAATAGCTGGCAAAGTATCCGTTACCAAGTTGATCCACAAGAGCTGCACAGGAGCTAAGATATCCCAACCTAGCATTGTCATCATGAAAACTGTTAATACTTCACCCACGTTACAACTCATTAAATATAAAATGGCCTTTTGGATATTACTGAAGACCTTGCGTCCTTGCTTTACTGCTTCAACGATCGTGGCAAAGTTATCATCAGCCAAAACCATATCGCTGGCTCCTTTAGAAACTTCGGTCCCAGTAATTCCCATGCCAATTCCGATATCAGCTTGCTTCAAACTTGGAGCATCGTTTACCCCATCACCAGTCATTGCAACAATCTTGTCATTAGCCTGCCAAGCCTTGACAATTCTAACCTTGTGCTCTGGTGAAACACGAGCATAAACGCTGTAGTCACCAACATGCTGTTTGAAATATTCATCATCTAGTTTATCAAGTTCAGCCCCAGTTAAAACGCGGCTATCCTGACCTTTTTCAATAATACCTAGGCGTTCCGCAATTGCTTGAGCAGTTGTTTGGTGATCACCAGTAATCATTACTGTTCTAATACCAGCACTCTTTGCTTCAGCCACGGCCGCTTTAGCTTCACCACGTTCTGGATCAATCATTCCGACTAACCCAGCAAAAATTAAATCTTGTTCAACATTATCAGTTGTTGGATCGGTGTACAATTGGTCGACTTTCTTATAAGCAAGCCCTAAGACACGTAAAGCTTGTTGTGCCATCTGCTTGTTTTGCGCTAAAATATTTTGCTTCTGCTTATCTGTGATCGGCTCTACTTGACCACCATTTTCAATCCTAGTTACTCGCTGTAACAACATATCTGGTGCGCCTTTGACCGCTACAAAGTATTGCTCGCCATCTTTATTAACAGTACTCATCAATTTCCGTTCTGAATCAAAAGGCACTTCTTGAATTCGTTTGTATTTTTCAAGCAAGTCAGTTACATCAATGTTTTGATCAAAAGCAAATTGAATCAGGGCGGTCTCTGTTGGGTCACCCAATAAGTCTCCGCCATTTTCAATCTTAGTATCATTAGCCAAAGTCATTGCCAATAAAGCTGGGTTATTTTCGCTAATACTTTCACTATTATCATGTAACTTTTTATCATAGAAGACCTTTTCAACTGTCATCCGGTTCTGGGTCAACGTACCAGTCTTATCAGAACAAATAATGTCTGTAGCACCCAATGTCTCAACAGCAGGCAATTTACGGACAATCGCCTTATGTTTGGCCATCGTTTGCGTACCTAGTGCCAAAATAATCGTTACAATTGCTGGCAAGCCTTCCGGAATTGCAGCTACAGCCAAGGAAACGGCAACCAAGAACATGTTAATCATTAAAGTAGAGTTACGCTCTGCTGGATCAGCCTTGAGCACTCCTACGATAAAGACAATCACGCAGATTGCCAAAATCATGATGGTTAGGGTCTTTCCCAGTTGATTCAAGTTTCGCTTTAACGGTGTATCAGTTTCATCAGCATTGTTCAACATTGTAGCGATTTTACCAACTTCGGTGTGCATTCCCGTACTAGTTACGATTCCTTCAGCACGACCATAGGTCACATTAGTATTGGAATAAGCCATATTTACGCGGTCAGCTAAAGCAATGTCTTCACCTTCTAAAGTTTCTGCATGCTTTTCAACTGGAACTGATTCACCGGTTAACGCTGATTCCTCAATCTTCAAGCTGTGGGCTTGATTCAAGCGTAAGTCAGCAGGAACCACATCCCCAGCTTCTAGTAAAACTACATCTCCAGGAACCAATTCTGTGCTTGGAATAGTAACGATTGTATCATCACGGCGCACATGCGCATCCGTCGTAGCCATTTCCTTCAAAGCATCAATCGCAGCTTCGGAACGTGCTTCTTGAAAGACGCCTAAAATTGCGTTCAAAATGACCACAATCATAATAATTGCGGCATCAGTCCACTCATGAGCTAATACCCCAGACAAAATCGCGGCAATGATCAAAACAATAATCATAAAGTCTTTGAATTGATCAATAAAACGCATGAACATGCTTTGCTTTTTCTTGGAAGCTAAGGCATTGGGACCATATTGCTCTAATCTAGCTTTGGCATCACTAGCACTTAACCCATCCTTAACGGACGTGTTAAGATCTTTTTCAATATCGGGAATCGACTCGACATAATATTTTTTCGCCATTTTCCTCTCCTCAAAAATAAAAAAGAGACTTACATGCTTGTAGCACATAAGTCTCACGAATTAAGATAAATCCAGAAGTATCTTACTTCGGCTGTTGGATTCATCGCAAGCAATTGCTGTTACTCCCTTATGACAAGCTAATTATAAGCAAAATTTTAGCTATCTACAAGTTTTAGCGAATTGCTTTTACTTTTTATAAAAGTCATCAAAGACAGTAACCGGCAAATGACGCTTGTGTTTACTCTTATTCCATAATTTTTCAATTTGATCAGCTGCCTTATCTGATACTTCCTTACCTTCAAGGTAATCATCAATCTCTTGGTAAGTTACACCGAGGGCAACTTCATCTGGCAAATCTGGCTTTTCTTCTTCAAGGTCTGCGGTTGGAGCCTTTTCATATAAATGCTTAGGACAACCTAATTCCTTAAGCAAAGCCTTGCCTTGACGCTTGTCCAAACGGAACAATGGCGTCAAATCAGCGGCACCATCACCAAACTTAGTGTAAAAGCCACTAAAGTTTTCTGCAGCATGGTCGGTACCAACAACAGCACCCTTATTAGCACCAGCGATGGCATATTGAACTACCATTCTTTGCCGCGCCTTAATATTGCCTTTGTTAAAGTCAGTAATCTTTTGACCAGTTGCTTCTACAACCTTCACCATAGCATCAACTGGTTCCTTAATATTAACAATTAAATCCTGATCTGGCTTTTGAAAAGCGACTGCATCTGCGGCATCTTGGGCATCTGCTTGAACGCCATAAGGCAAACGAACAGCGATAAATTGATAAGAATCATCGCCAGTTTCCTCACGCATTTCTTCAATTGCCATTTGACACAATTTACCAGTCAAAGTGGAATCTTGACCACCAGAAATACCTAAGACGTATGACTTAAGAAATGGATTAGCCTTTAAATAATCTTTCAAAAAATCAATTGAACGTCTAATTTCTTTTTTAGGGTCAATTTCTGGTAAAACATGTTCATAAGCGATAATTTCTTTTTGTAATTCTCTCATCGACCAATGCTTCTTTCTCTAATTTTACGCCGAATGTCTTGAATCAAATCCATCTTGGATTCGTATAAGTTTTGTGATAAATCCACTGGATATTCCTGCGGATTCAGGCTACGCTTATATTCATCCCATAAACCATCAAGGTTGTCAGCACAGAATTTTTTAATTTCATCAAGACTAGGTTGATCATAAACTAATTTTCCATCTTTAAAAATATCATGTAAAAGTGGAATAGCAGTGTAATCAGTTACCACCTTATTAATATAGTTATATTGTGGGTGGAACATGAAGAGCGCGTCAAATTTGCGTGGATCTTCATTATACCGAGATACCCAGTCACCTTCATTTTTCTTAGCAGTGTTTGCGCTAATCCGCCATACTTGTTTTTTACCTGGGGTGGAAACTTTGATGGCATTTGAAGAAATCTTCAATGTATCCCGCATGGCGCCTAATTCATCTTCCATGGCAACCAACTTGTAAACAGCACCAAGGGCTGGTTGATCATAAGCAGTGATATACTTGGTCCCAATGCCCCAGACATCAATTTTAGCGCCTTGCATTTTTAAGTTAGTAATGGTGTTTTCATCAAGGTCATTTGAAGCAAAAATCTTGGCATCTGGATAGCCAGCATCGTCTAACTCCTTACGAACTTGCTTAGAAATGTAAGCCATATCCCCAGAGTCAATTCGTACGCCCAAGAAGTTAATCTTGTCGCCCATTTCATTAGCCACCTTGATAGCATTAGGCACACCACTACGGACAGTATCGTAAGTGTCAACCAAGAAAACACAATTCTTATGTGTTTCCGCATATGCCTTAAATGCGTCATATTCACTGCCAAATGCTTCAACTAAAGCATGAGCATGAGTCCCTGAAATAGGAATACCAAACAATTTACCAGCACGAACATTACTAGTTGAATCAAAGCCGCCAATATAAGCAGCTCGAGCACCCCAAATGGCCGCATCGGTTTCTTGCGCACGACGAGAGCCAAACTCCATTAGACCATCATATTTAACAGCTAACTTGATTCTAGCAGCTTTAGTTGCCAATAAAGTTTGGAAGTTAATAATATTTAAAATAGCAGTTTCAACTAACTGACACTGGGCAAGTGGACCTTCAACTTGCAAAATTGGCTCGTTAGCAAAAACCAGCTCGCCTTCCTTCATTGAACGAATAGTGAGCTTTAATTTTAGATTGCGTAAATAATCAATAAAGTCATCATCGTAACCTTCATTTTCTTTCAAATATTGCAGGTCACTTTCGGTAAACTTTAAATTCTTTAAATAGTTAATGATGTGTTCCAAACCAGCATAAACAGCATAACCGTTGCCGAATGGTTCCCTGCGGTAAAAACTTTCAAAAACGGCATTGCGATCAGCAATCCCTTTCTTGAAATAGGTATACATCATATTAATTTCGTATAAATCAGTGTGTAAAGCCAACGAATCGTCTTTGGCTAATTCTGGATAAAACATTGCTTCTCTTTCTGTCATTAAAAATTAACAATTTCGTTTTTCATTATACAGCCATTACAGTCCATTGGCTATTCTCAAAACTATTTTTACCTCAAAGTTAAATACACTTTTTCAATTGAGTCCAATTGATTTTTAATAGAAAAATGCTCCTCCGCATACCGCTTTTCTGTATTAGCCATCTGGCGTAACTCTTCATGGGTTTTATTAACGGCCAGATTAATCTCTTTAGCAATTGAATCAATGTCTCCCGTTTTAGCAATGAAACCATATTCGGGGCCTGGAATCATTTTATGAATATCACCTACATCTGTGGACAAAATAGGGATTAAATTGTCTGTTGCCTCTAAAAGCACAAGTGGAAAACTCTCTGAATATGAAGTTAGGACGGCTAGATCAATTCGCTTATATAATCCGCTCAATTGGTGTTGAGTCATAAAACCGTGAAAAGTTACTTGTGGTGCCATGTCCAATTGCCGCGTCAAGGCCTTCAATGCTTCAAGCTGACTACCATCACCCGCGATATGCAGACGAATATGCTGATCATCTAATTTTTTCACAGCTTTTAAGAGCAATTCTTGTCCTTTAACCTTTTCCGTACGAGCAACGTTAATAATATTAAAATAGGTATGTTCATATTTAGCTGGAATTTCACTATCACTGTGGAAAAAGATGCCATTATAGATGACATGTACCTTGTTTTTATTCACATGTGCGCGATTAATTAGTAGCTTGGCAAAACGCTGAGTTACTACGAAAATACAATCAGCTTTTCTCAACGCACGTAAATTAAGTTTAGTAAAAATATTGCCAATGATTCCCCTACCTTCAAAGTCTAGATAAGGATCTGAATGTACAGTAATACACCAAGTTGCACGAATTCGCTTGTGAATCAAAGATAAAAATAAGTTGGCACGCGCACCATGAGTATGCACAATATCATAGTGCCCCTCATTGATAAACTTAGTCAGTCTACCTAAACTGCCTAAGTCATAACGACTATTAGCTCCTAGCACATGTGTAGTAATCCCAGCCGCTCTTGCTGCTTGTGCTACTGGTCCTTCTGCCAGCGTTAATAATTCAAAATCTTTGCCTTCATTTTTTGCTTCAGTTAACAAATTAACAATATGTGATAAACCGCCGCCATTTTCTAAACCAGCATTTACATGCAAAACCTTCATCTTAGTAAAATTATTTTCCCTTCTTTTTTGACTGTTTAACTCGCACAACAAACTGTGGCAAAACTAACATCCGCTTAAATCTGCTAGGATTAGTAATCAAGCGATAAAACCACTCTAAATGCGTCTTTTGAAAAGCTTCTGGTGCTCTTTTAACGATACCTGAAAAGACATCAAAACTGCCACCCACACCCATCATCAAAGCTGGTGTTTCGTTCTTACGTAAGATTGATAGTAGTTTTTCTTGCTTAGGGAAACCTAATGCTGCAAAAACCATATCGGGTTGTGCCTTCTGAATGCGCCGTGCCACTAGTTCCAAATCTTCAGTAAAGTAGCCGTCTTCTGCACCAACTAGATTAATATTTGAGTATTCCTTAGCAATTTTGCTTTGTACTGCATGAATTACTTGTGGCTTAGCTCCAATTAAGTAAACTCGGCTACCACGATCGTTAGCAACATCCATCAGCCAAGTAAACAAATCATATCCAGTCACCCGCTCAGGTAACGGCTGCTTAAGCATTTTAGCTGCTTTTACAATGCCAATCCCGTCAGCAGTAATATAATCGGGATCATTTTTTAGAATTTTCATAAATTCAGGATTCTCGTTTGCCGCCATCACAATCTCCGGATTAGCGGTCACAATAAAGGTCGACAGGTGATTATTTAGTCGATTAATAAATTCATTTTGGAATTGGTTAAAAGTTTTATTATCAAAATCAACACCTAAAATATTAACTTTGCTCATTTTCACACCTCATGCGTTTTCTTATCTAGTTTCTATTCTACCATTCCGACACGCAAGTACGAGAAACATGTTCAAGTTTTATATTTTATTCAAACATGATAAGATTGTTTTAATAAAGGAGAAAAAATGAAAAGAGTTATTACCTATGGCACCTTTGACCTACTTCACTACGGTCACGTGCGACTGCTTAAAAGAGCTAAAGAATTGGGCGACTATTTAATAGTAGGTTTATCTACCGATGAATTTAACGAATTCAAAAAACACAAGGAAGCCTACAATACCTACCCTGAACGTAAATACATTTTGGAAGCTATCCGTTATGTCGACCAAGTCATCCCCGAAAAGGATTGGGATCAAAAAATCACCGATGTACAAAAATACCATATCGACACTTTTGTCATGGGCGATGATTGGAAAGGAAAATTCGACTTCCTTAAGCCTTATTGTGATGTGGTTTACCTGCCAAGAACGCCAGGAATTTCCACTACTAAAATTAAAGAAGATCTTAAATAAAAAAATACTCCAATTCCATTCAATTTGAATGAGATTGGAGTTTTTGTTTACTTAGAAAAAGTGAATTCAAATCGTTCTGCAACGTAACGTGCGCGGGTGTATTCGAATGGTTGCCCATCTGCTAGTTCAGTTACCTGTCGTCTAGTAATTAACGGTTCACCTTTTTTAGCTTTAAGAAGACGCGCATCTTGCTCGTTGGCAATTGATGCAGAAATATGTTCCGTCACTCGTCCAATGGCAAAACCACCGCGCTTTTCTAAGGTTTTATATAAGTGCGTTGAAACATCTTCTTTAGAAAAATTCTTTACTAAGTAGTATGGCACCGTTACGACTTCATAACAAATTGGTGTCTTATCAGCGTAGCGAATCCGCTCCATCCGCAAAACGTTCTCATTATCTTTTAGCGCAAGACGCTCTTTTTCAGATAAAGATGGATTGCCAATCTGATAAGAAATTAACTTACTTGAAGGAACTTGACCATTAGCCTTAGTAATCTCAGTAAAGGACATAATTCCTGACATTTTTTCTTGAACCTTTTGACTAGCTACATAGGTTCCGCTACCCAAGCGCCGTTCTAAAATTCCTTCATCTTCTAATGTTTTAATCGCTTGGCGTAAAGTCATTCTCGAAACGCCAAACTTAACTGCCAATTGACGTTCTGCTGGAATACGATCCCCTACTTGATAAACGTGATTCTCAATATCACGCTTAATCTGATTGTGAATCTTGATATACATCGGTTCTTCCATAGTCGCCACCCCCAAAGTTTAGTACTGCTATTATTATAATCTAAATTGGTCTAGCTTGCATTAATAACACTGCTTCAATTTTACAGACTATTTTTTCTTAGCGGTCCACTTCACTCCAAGAATATAAACATTTGGACGCTTGTTATATTCCACTTCAACTTGTTCATTATCATTAGCAACTACACTGGCACTAAATTTTGCTTCATCTTTAACAGCTAAGTTAGCCTGATTAGGATTCAGCACAATATTGTGGCCCTTCATATTAGCTTCACCGCTCAAAGCTAAAAAGTACTCATAGTTCATATTCCCAGTGAAGGTAACACGTGTAGCATCACATTTCGCCTGATCTTGAAAATCTGCATGAGCTAAAATTACGGCATTGTTCATTGTAACTTTTGCTTCATCAACTACTATCATTCGATTGATGGTTGAATTTTGAATGATTGTCCGTGTCTTTTTATCAATATAAACCCCACCCAAAAAAGTAGAATTCATAATATTGCTCCAGCAGTCATCACTTAAATAAAGGCAGGAATCGCTAGCAGACTTAACTTTTGAATTAAGCATATTCATCCAAGTTTGCCCATGCAGTAATACATAATCTACTTCCGAATTATTAAGATCCAACTCCGCATTCGTTTTGGCAAAAGTATTAATACTGCCGTGAATCTTTGAATTATTTACAATTGCTGTTCCTTCGCCTTCAATTGCCAAAGCACAATATTTGTCCGAGAAATAATCAATTTCTGAATCATTCATTTCCAAACGGAAATTGGCATGGTCATACATGGAAACTGAACCGTTAACAATTTTGGTTGAATAAAGTTCCAACGTGATCTTACCATTAACCGCGATAGCTGCTGTATCAGTTCCCGTGCCCTTAATAAAGCAATTACGCAAAGTTAAATAGCCATCAACGCCTACTGGTACAGATAGGCTATTATGTTCGGTAGTTGTATCAATGCATAAATTTTCTAAAGTTACATAACGATTATCTTCTGAAACACTAATATAGCCATAAATAGTCGTGTCTTCTGGCAAAGAGCCTGTTCCCTTAATTGTGATATCTGTTAGTGTGATGCCCTGCGGCAAATAATAATATCCGGGGCCCAGCATCAACACATCATCGGCACGCAAATCCTTTAAAGCCTCGTGCCAACTGACTGAACTGCTAGATCCCCCTACTCTAATTATCCTAGCCATCCATTATCCTTTCATCTCGTAAAAACCGATTACTATTGTACTAATTTTCTTCAATTTATGTTGTATTTTTGCTCATCAAAAAAGCTAGGTTCGATTCCTAGCTTCTTATACTATTTCATTTTAACATTCCAGTAATAAGCCACATTACCATAAGGAGAAAGTTGAAAACCTTTCACTCTCTTATTCAATAAGTATGACGTACCTTGTTGGAATAGTGGTGCCGCAAAGGCATCCTTTTGAATTAATTGTTTTTCAGCGTTAACTAAGGCATTCAATCTCTTCTGCGGATCAGTGGCATAAGTTGAACGAGCCAAGTCAATTTGCTTCCAGAAGTTAGCATTGTGATAATCTGGCGCTAAATTAAACAAACCACCAACTGTCAAGAAATCAATTGGATCTTCATAACTTGGCTGCCAAGTTCCGTAAACAAAGTCGTAATTGTGATTAGTTGTGTTAGATAGCCGTGACTTCAAAGGAATTGACCGTACCCGTAGAGTTAGACCAGGTAAATTTTTCATCAAATTGCTTTGAATAAATTCACCCACGCGCTTAGCATCGTCAATATCTGAAGTAAGCAATTCTAAGGTTAGCTTCTTCTTACCCAATTGCTTCAAACCAAGTTGCCATTCCTTTTTAGCTTCCTTGGCATTATAGGTAACCAAGTCGCCAGCATCCTTGCGGTAATCGTTGCCAGTTGCCTGATCGGTAATAAAGTTTGCGGCAACAATTCCATTTGACACCTTGCCTTGATGCAAAACGGTCTTGACTAACTGTTGCTTATTAATTGCCCGGCTAATGGCCCGACGAATATGAACATTGCCTGTACTCTTACGCTTCAAGTTGAAAGAAAGATAACCATTAGTTGGCGTAACTTTGGTATGATAGCTAGAATTATTTTGATACTGCTTAACAAAATCAGAAGTCAATGTCGTGTAATCAAGTTCACCACTTCTGAACAAGTTAACCCCAGTTGAAGGAGTTTGAACCACTTGTACGTTAACTTTATTCAAATCAACAATTTTCTTGTTCCAGTAAGTTGGATTTTTCTTGTAAGTCCACTTCAAATTTGAACCTGTCCAACCAGATACAGTAAATGGACCATTGTAAACTAGATTCTTACTGCTAGTCCCATACTTAGAGCCTAACTTTTTAACCAATTTAGAATTCTGAGGATAGAATTGTGCACCCTCTAAGATTTGTGACAAATATGGAATTGGATTAGCTAATGTAACTTGCACCTTATACTTGCCGAGTGCTTTGATTCCCAATGAATTTACCGGTGCTTTACCTTGAGAAATTGCCTCACCGTTTTTGATAATGGCATAAGAATCGGCATCTAAAGATGAATTTTTTGGGTCAACGGTTCTGCGCCAAGCCGTTACATAATCCAGGGCAGTAACTGGATCACCGTTAGACCACTTAGCATTATTGCGTAAGGTAAAAGTATAGACCTTCTGGTCTTTAGAACGTTCAACTTTTGTCGCACCAGCTAATTCTGGCTGATTTTTCTTATTAAAACGGTAAAGACCTTCCATGGAATTCTGCAAAACTTCTGAACTAGTCGTATCTCCATACTTGCTCGAATCTAAAGTTGAAATTTCATTTGTGACAGAGGTATTCATTGTCTTAGTCGGTGCAGCATTACTGCCATTGTTAGAGCAAGCTACCAGCACCAATGCGGCAGCTGCTGTCATCACTCCTGAAAAAATCCATTTTTTACGTCTCAATCTTCTCACCCTTTACTTACTTTTTGTTTAATACTTACATTTTACAAGTATATCTAATACGGAAGAAATTTCAAATACTTTTTCCGTATAATAGCTATAATCAATACGTATACAAAAATGGCAAAAAAAGAAACGTCACATAGGACGTTTCTTTTTTCGGGTTGGGTGTAATCGTATTGCATCCCTCGAAAAGCGCATTATATCAAGTGTTTAGCTAACCTTATTTAAAATGTTGCTCCGAATATTGCTCCTAGCATGCCAACACACTAGAAAAATATTGTTCCTGAAATTAAAATATTGTTCCTGAAATTAAAATATTGTTCCTGAAATTAAAATATTGCTCCTAATAAAGCAATATTGTTCCTACATCTCCATGAATCTACTAAATTTATCGGCACTTTCTTTCTCTTTTGTCTTAGTAACATGGGTGTAAACGTCCATGGTTGTTCTTATTGAAGCATGTCCCAAACGGTTTTTAACATCTCCAATAGCTAAACCAGCCTCAAAACACAATGAAGCGTGGGTATGTCTAAAGCCGTGTAGCTTAATATGTCTCAAATGGTGCTTATTACATATAGCCTTATTCCATTTTTCCACTGTATAACTTTCAAGCGGTTCATTATTTAGATTGCTAAAAACCAATTGGTTAGCATTAAAGACATTTTCACCTAATCTAATCAAGTTCCCTGTTTGTTGTTTTCTCCATTCTGTTAACACCTTTAATGTTTGATGCTCTACATGAATTGTACGAAAACCGTTAACAGTCTTAGGTGTAGTAATGAAACGTCTATTGTTTAGCCCCTTTGAATAAGTCCGCTCGATGGTGATTGTGTCTTTTGATAAATCTACATCGCTCCACCGTAAAGCCATTAATTCACCAATACGCATGCCACTATATGCAAGCAACCTAAACACCGCATATGCTTTAAATGAGTAATCTTTAGCCCAAAATAAAAAATCTTCTAATTCTTGCTTACTGTAAAAAGCGTCAAATTCTTTCTTATCCTTTTTAGGTTTGGGTAAAATTACTTTTTTCATTGGATTAGTTTTAATCAGTTCTAGGCTAATCGCATAATCAAGGATCTTAGATGTGTACATTGCATAGCGCTTAAATACTTTAGGTGAGTTCTTGAACCATTTCTTAACGGCTTTATCGCATAGCCTTACATTCAATTTATCAAGGTAGTAACTACCAAGCTCTTTTTTAATGTGATTATCAATAATCCGCAATGTGGTTGCGTAGGTGCTTTCTTTCACCGTTGGTTCATAGACTGGTAACCAATCATCAATAAGCTTATTTAACTTAATATGAGCGTTAACATTCGGATTATATTCACCATTCAAAATGTCTTGCTGATAATTCAAATATGCTTTTTGTGCATCTTGTAAGCTCTTGTAGCCCCGTTTTCTAATTTGGATTGATTGCCCTGTTGAATCATCCTTACAAACATAGATTGAAAACATATAACGTTTCTTACCACTAGGTGTTGTATATTCCTTAATATCATTATTCATGTTGTTCTTACCTCGATTAGTTTAAAAAGCGTGCAAGTGGGCTAATCTTAAGTATTTAACATGTGTGATGTGTGGCTGCAGGGATGCAAGATTGTTAGTTATCAGTCAATCAGAATGAACATGGCTTTAGAATTGCAATGTCAGCATTAGTCAGCGTGAGAATTATTCCAGTCTTCAATTATTTGTTTCATTTGTGGAAAGTTTAGAAATATAACCGTTTCAAGTATAAGTTTAATATCGTTATCACTATACTTATCTTTAGTGGTTAACAGTCGATTGATATTAAAATTATCAAAGATAAAACTAAAATTATCCCTCCAAAAATCTAAGCTGATTTTAGAGGGCTTTTTTATTTTGTTTAATTTCAAATACGTATCTACAGTTCTATCAAAAGTACTGCCCATTATTTGCCCTGTTGGATCTTTCCATTTTTCTTTATAAGCATCATCTAAACATTTATAGATGTATTCTTTTGAATATCCTGTATTAGGCTTATCATCAATACCTTGTAAATATGGTACAGATACATCAAAGAAGTTTGCTAGAGCTTGCCACTTATCTATTTTGGGTTCTCTGTCTCCACGTTCATATTTTGCTAAAGAATCAGGAGAAATTTTTATACCCTTTTCTTTTAGTTTTTCGCTTAACTCTTTAAAGGTTAATTTATTCTGAATTCTCATTTTATTTAATCTGTTCACTTATAACACCTCTTTTCATAAATATAATACCATTAATTGCTACAAAATAATACAAAAGTATTTACAATACAAAGGTATTATTTTATAATTTCTTTAGTTTCTTAAATACAAATGTATTCAGAAAGGATTGATAAAAATGACAGAATATTTTTCATTTAAAGAAGCTATGAAGTATCTAGGTGTTAAATCACATAAAACACTTAATTACTACATTAAATTAGGTTTACCTGTGGTTATCGCTGGCAACTCAAAACGAATTAGTAAAACCGCAATCGATGAATTTATGAAATCTCATACGGTTACGGTGCATCCCACAAAGGAGGTGGCAAACAATGAATAACTATAGCCCCTATGGTACTGGCGTAGTTGAACGCTGGTATCACGATAATACGCTTTACTGTGCGTTTGTTGATGGAACTATTGTAGAGTACGGCTCTAATCAAATTGAAGAACGATTTATAGAGGTTTGGCGGTCAGATTTAACCCAGACCATTCAAGACCTTAAGAGCGGTAGATATGATTTTGATGACTATGAACCAGAGGAATGTTAACCAATGAAAGCATTAATGATTAATAAAGATAAGTCACTAGATTATGGTGTTCTAGGCTGTGAACCTGATACCGAATTAAAACCAGAAAGCAATTTTTATTTAGATGATAGAAAGCATGTGTTAAATGATGCGTTTGCTCTAGTCGTTAAATTGCCACACGACAAAGGATTTAACGTTTGGACTAAAGGGAAATTAGGTTTTGCTAACTATCGTAAATTTATTGAAACGTGGGACATTCTAACCACCTGTGCAATGGAGGACATCAAAAATGGAATTTAAATTAGATGAATCACAAGAAACCGAGATTAAAACTTTTGTTATGGGCGTGGTTAAAGATGCAATTAAGCAAGCCACTACCACCAGCAAACCATATTTAAACCGTAAAGAAATTGCCAAATATTTTGGCGTTGCTGAATCAACTATTACATATTGGGCTTCTTTAGGGATGCCTGTCGCTGTCATAGACGGGCGCAAACTCTATGGCAAGCAAAGTATAACTAACTGGCTAAAGTCCCATGAGATGCCCTCACAAAGGCAAAATAAAAAGCCCGTAACCATGGGCGTAGTTAAGGACTAACAAGAAATATTTATAGCGTGCAAGTAGGTTAATCTTAAGTATTTAATACTTAACCTAAAAAATAGAAATGAGGTAATTAATCTATATGAATAATCATACAAATAAAAAATCATCAATTCAAGGGAAAAATATGTTTAACATTGGCAAAGAATTAGCCAAACAAGGCAAAGAACTAGAACAACAAGAGCAATTAGAATCAGTTAGTACAATCTATGAACTACCTTTAAAGCAAGCCACTAATTTACTAAAAAATATGGGCGAAAACTGGCGAAAAGATAATACGGAAAAGAAAAAAGGAAAAGAAATTATTAAACGAGTTCCACCTAGAATAATTGCAGATGATTTAAAACAAGTCGTTAAGTTTGCGGTTATTGGTGATACAGCTAGTGATTTAGAGAAAGCCCCTTTAGTTTTTTATAATCCTGATACTGGTTTATATTCCAACAGTAACCGAATTATCGATAAATTAATTTTAGCTATAGATAATACTACACAAGAAAGAAACAGAAAAGAAATAAAAAAGTGGTTAGCTTTAGAAGCCCAACCACTTACTTTAAACAAAGATAAAAATTTAATACCTGTAGGGAACGGAGTATTTAACAAAGAAACAAATAAATTAATTAAATTTAGTCCAGATTTAGTGTTCACTACTAAAGTAGCAACTAATTACAATGAAAAAAATATTGCAGAACCTACTTTTAATAATTGGTCATTAAGTAATTGGTTTAAAGAACTAGCAGATAACGACAAACACAAAGAGCAATTATTATGGCAACTAATCGCTACAATTGTACAAAATAAAGCTAATAGTAACGTTTTATTCTGTTTAATTGATAATGGACAAGGTAGAACGGGTAAAAGTACCTTTGAACAATTACTAATGAATTTAGTTGGTAAAGATAATTATACAGCCTTAAAATTGGCTGAATTTGATAATGATTTTCTACTAGCCCAAGCTTACGGAGCTTCTTTAATTATTGGAGATGATAACCCACCACTCAAATATATTGATGATGGTAGCACATTAAAAAGTGTAGTTACTAATGAGCTTGTATTAATTAATCCAAAAGGAATGCCCCCATTTAGCGCAAAATTTAATACGACCGTTGTTCAAAGTATGAACGCCTTCCCTCGTTTCCGAGATACGACAGGTGGTTTATACAGAAGATTTAGATTGATTAAATTTAATCATCAATACCCCGACACACCAGCAGGCAGAAAAATTAAAGATGAATATATTTACAATGAAGAATTATTACAATGGCTATTAAAAAAGGCTTTAACCATTGATACCAGTACCATCATTGACACTAAAGAAAGTAAAGAAATGGTTACCGATATTCAATTAGAAAGCGATATTGTACGTTCATTTGCTGCAGATGTGGTTAATGGCTTTACCAGCACTAGAATTCCTGTTAAATTCTTATATCAATTATTTAATAATTATGCTGAAGCTAATCATAATTCTACAAACATAACACAAAATTCCTTTACTAGAAGAATTAAACCAATTCTCGAAGAACAAAGCTTTAACTATGATCGAAAAAATAAAGCGCCACTTAACTATTTTAAAAAAGATGATGCTAAATTATTGCCTGAATATTGGCTTAAATATTACAAAGAAAATAAGAAAAAACAACCTATTTTCTATAAATAATGTCGCTTGTCGGGTACTTGTCGCCCGAGACTGTAAAATAGTTTGTGTAAGGATGAATGATTCCTTAAATTTATTTCTTTAAACATTAGAAAAAGGAGTTCCTTTCTCGTAT
>NZ_PCYV01000129.1:0-255 GCF_002553785.1 Lactobacillus sp. UMNPBX15 | reverse complement strand
GAGCGCACGCCTGATAAGCGTGAGGTCGATGGTTCAAGTCCATTTAGGCCCATTGACATAACGGAGAAAAAGAGTTAAAGTTATGTCTGGCCGAAAATAAAATACTCTGGGGGCTTAGCTCAGTTGGGAGAGCACCTGCTTTGCACGCAGGAGGTCATCGGTTCGAACCCGTTAGCCTCCATTGATCCAGAAAAAGGATCAAAGAGCTAGTACATTGAAAACTGAATATAATCCAAGCAAAAAACCGAGACAATC
>NZ_PCYV01000128.1:0-264 GCF_002553785.1 Lactobacillus sp. UMNPBX15 | reverse complement strand
AGCAAGTTAAGAACAACGTCGATAATGCAAACAAGGATAAGTTCCCAGCTGGCACAGATGTGACAGTAGGTGATGACGGAACAGCTACAGTAAATTACCCAGATGGTTCAAAGGACACCATTCCAGGTGACCAATTAGTTCAAGGCCAAAAGGGCGATACAACTGATGCTGGTAACATTACGCCAACTGTTCCAGGCGGCAAGGTAACCGTTAAGGATCCAAGTCACTTAACTGATGATGAAAAGAAGCAAGTTAAGAACAACG
>NZ_PCYV01000127.1:0-264 GCF_002553785.1 Lactobacillus sp. UMNPBX15 | reverse complement strand
AGTCAAAGGTGTAAGTTGGCGTACCGATTTGATCATCAACAACCTTAACTTCATCGTGGTTAGAACCAACCTTGAGCATAGTCTTGATAAAGTTATGACCGTTAACACCGAATACCCAAGCGATACGCACGATAAAGTATTTGTCCAAAGTGTCGGAAACAGCCTTCTCGCCGCCTAACTTTGTTTCACCATAAACGTTCAATGGCTTATAACCCTTGAAGTCAGGTTCCCATGGCTTGGTGCCTTGACCGTCAAATACATAAT
>NZ_PCYV01000126.1:0-270 GCF_002553785.1 Lactobacillus sp. UMNPBX15 | reverse complement strand
CCAAGCTTCCTGATAGTTCTATCTTAGCGATGCTCATTTGGCAAACTGAAATTGGAATTGAATCTCAACGACGATTCTGTAAATTCTTCGTTGGCTTATCTCATTCTCGTTTTAACCGTCGAGCTCGAATGCTCTTGCCTCTAATTCGTTGTATCCGTCAGGCTTGGAATCAAGAAGTAAAGACAGCTGGAGAATTTTTGATTATTGATAGTTTCCCAGCCTGTTCGCAATTATCGTGTCAAGATCTTTCGGGGCGTAGCTGATATTGGT
>NZ_PCYV01000125.1:0-274 GCF_002553785.1 Lactobacillus sp. UMNPBX15 | reverse complement strand
GCTAAGCACTATTTAGCTGTTAGACAATATCAAGCAATGCCTTTTGCCTTTTCTATTCTTAATAGCTATGAAGTCCAACTGGCAGAAACAGTAGTCATCAATAATGAATTATTGGCCAAGCCTAAGAATATTCGTGATGCTTATAGCTTTTTACGCGTTAAAGAAATTGATAGCCTTGCCCTTGCCAACGCTATTCAGAACTACCAGAAAGCTTGGAATAACTATCGCAAGATTGGTCATGGAATCCCAACTTTCCATAAAAAACGCAGCGACT
>NZ_PCYV01000124.1:0-276 GCF_002553785.1 Lactobacillus sp. UMNPBX15 | reverse complement strand
TAGGCGCAATGCAGTAGTCAATGACCTCCTTGTGCCCATTAGGCTTGATGCCAATTGCAATATAGACTGCTTCACGCTCAAACGTTTTCCGGCGCAAAGGAAGGTATGTCGCATCCAGATAAACGCAGAAGAACTTGTCGCTTAGCTTGCGCTTGTGATAAGCCTCAACCTTGGGGAGCATCTGCTTGGAAATATTTGATACTTGAGCTGGACTATAATGACTGCCATACATTTTCTCAATCAAGTCAGCGATTTCTCTGGTAGTTACGCCTTTGG
>NZ_PCYV01000123.1:0-284 GCF_002553785.1 Lactobacillus sp. UMNPBX15 | reverse complement strand
ATTGGCATCAAGCCTAATGGGCACAAGGAGGTCATTGACTACTGCATTGCGCCTAGCGAGAACATTGAAGTCTGGACAGATATGCTTCAAAACATGAAATCCCGAGGCTTAAAGCAAGTTGAGCTTTTTCTTTCTGATGGTGTTGTTGGCATGAAAACAGCCTTGGCCAGGACTTATCCTAAAGCTCATTTTCAACGCTGTTTGGTTCATGTCATGCGCAATATCTGCGCTAAAGTACGCGTCGACGATCGTGAAAAGATCATGAACGAATTCAAACAGGTGCA
>NZ_PCYV01000122.1:0-298 GCF_002553785.1 Lactobacillus sp. UMNPBX15 | reverse complement strand
TTGGATGATGATATAGTCTTTGAATTAAGGCTAAATGATAAGCATCAGTTTTATCGGTCTTGTTGTAGCGTAGTCCCATATCCATTTCTTTTTTAGCTTTAAGAGGATTAAGAATTACATAATCATAGCCATAGTCTTCCAGAAAAGATTGCAGTGTACGTGAATAAACACCGGTAGCTTCAAAAATAATTTGCGGATGTTTAGAAAAAGCGGTTAATTCATGAAGCAATTGAATAAAACCAGACAGTAGAATTCGACTTGCTTACATCAATTCCAAAAGTAACTTGCATAATATAAC
>NZ_PCYV01000121.1:0-301 GCF_002553785.1 Lactobacillus sp. UMNPBX15 | reverse complement strand
GTTAAGGATCCAAGTCACTTAACTGATGATGAAAAGAAGCAAGTTAAGAACAACGTCGATAATGCAAACAAGGATAAGTTCCCAGCTGGCACTACAGTTACAGTAGGTGCTGACGGTACAGCTACAGTAACTTACCCAGATGGTTCAAAGGACACCATACCAGGTGACCAATTAGTTCAAGGCCAAAAGGGCGCCACAACTGATGCTGGTAACATTACGCCAAATGTTCCAGGCGACAAGGTAACTGTTAAGGATCCAAGTCACTTAACTGATGATGAAAAGAAGCAAGTTAAGAACAACG
>NZ_PCYV01000120.1:0-310 GCF_002553785.1 Lactobacillus sp. UMNPBX15 | reverse complement strand
TAAGAAGCCAGTCACCGACTTTGGAGCAAACTGGACGAAAGAACCAGATGTATCGAAGCCGGGCAAGAGCACGGGGACGGTAGAAATCACCTACCCAGACGGCTCGAAGGAAACGGTTGAAGTACCAGTAACGGTTCGGGACGAAAACGGCAAGACCCAAGCAGATAAGAATGACGCGAAGGCCACGGACGGTTTGACGACAGACTTGAACAAGGTACCAGCTGCTAAGGACTCTGTAACGGTTACGGATCCAGATAAGAAGCCAGTCACCGACTTTGGAGCAAACTGGACGAAAGAACCAGATGTATCG
>NZ_PCYV01000011.1:0-45028 GCF_002553785.1 Lactobacillus sp. UMNPBX15 | reverse complement strand
ATACGAGAAAGGAACTCCTTTTTCTAATGTTTAAAGAAATAAATTTAAGGAATCATTCATCCTTACACAAACTATTTTACAGTCTCGACAAATGAGTATTAAAGGGATTTTTAAGGTCAATAAAGCTAAATTCATTTTAATTTTTCTAATGGTTATCATTGGTACGACCGTTGATGCTGCTTCGCAATATTTGATGACCCCGGCCTTTAACCAGCTAACGAAAATGAATTTATTTGGCTTTATTATTTTTATTTGTTTGGCTATTGGCTGTGATCTAGTTAGATTAGCCTTGATTACTAGTTCAGATTACTTATACGGAAAGCAATCACAATCTTATTTGCATCAAATTCGTGTAAAAATTAGTCGCTACTTTTTTAAAAATGAAATTGCCCAAACTGCTAAAGTGCAAAATGAATTGGTTGCCAATCTTGATCAGCTAACACAGAATTATTTAAAACCAATCAAAAACGGTTTTATGTACTTGTTGTCTGTGCTTTTCTCAATTGGAATTTTGTTTTCATTTAACTGGCTTTTAGTAGTAATGACGGTGATTTTAACTGCAATTTCATTATTTTTGCCTAAAACTTTTGAAAAAATGACTTCATCGGCCACAATAAAGGTTACTAAGAAAAATGAAAAGTTCTTAAACACTTTAGCCAAGTGGATGAGTGGCCTGGATGAATTACGAAGATATGCCAGTTTTAATATATTTAGTGAATCAGTTAACCAAAGCGCAGACGAATATAAAAAAGCAGCTATTCATCAAGGAGCAACTATTGCTATTGCAGATATGATCACCTTTGTAGTTAATATTGTGGGACAAATGCTCTTGATGGTTTTATGTGCTTACTTATATTTGCAAGGACAAATTGTTTTTGGTGCGGTAATTACTACTATTCAATTTAGTTCAACTGTAATGAATGGTGTTTCAGCATTTGTAACGGAATGGAATTTAATTAAATCTACCAAGGATTTGAATAAGGAAATTACTAATCTTCAAGCTCCAGTAAAAATAGCTCCAGATCAGCATCAAGTTAAGAAAATTAACAGGCTAGAAGTAAAAGATCTGGCCTTACAATTCAAAAATGGTGAGTATTTATCTTACCCAGATTTTACAGTTAAGCAAGGTGAAAAAATTTTGCTTACTGGTGATAGTGGAACTGGCAAGTCAACTTTATTTAAATTAATTTTAGGTAAATTAACGCCCAGCCAAGGTGAGATCAATTTTTTTGATCATAATGGTCAAAAATTAAATTTTGATCTTGATGAATTAGGCTATATTGCTCAAGATAATACCTTGTTTCCTGACACAATTGCCAATAATGTCACGATGTTTAATAGTGCTTTAAATAATCAAATTTCAGGTGTATTAGATCAAGTAGGTTTTACCAAGGATTTGGATAAGATGTCTGCTGGACTTAATAGTCAAATTGATTTGGATAAAGGAAATTTATCTGGAGGACAAAGGCAGAAGCTTGTGTTAGCCAGAGCTTTGATTCATCAATCACCTTGGCTATTGATCGATGAAGGGACTAGTGCAATTGACAGTGCTGGGGCGAAGCAAGTATTACAAAATTTAATGAATACTCCAAGTACTGTAATTATGATTGCGCACAATTATTCTACAGAATTAGTTTCAATGTTTGATCGACAAATTAAATTGACTAATCGAGGTGACGCTGATTGAGTTTCAAAGGCTTTATTAAAACTAATTATTTAAGATTTATTTACATTAATATTTTATCAGTTATTTCAGGTGTCGCTGCTATTGGTGCAGGCTACATTCAAATGTACTGGCTGACTTATATCAAAGATCGTGCTTGGGTGAAGATTTTACTTGCGACGGCTTTAATGGGGATTTTATATTTAGCTGCTCAAGGGATGATCTATTATATCCAATTTGTAATTCGAGTGCAGGAAGAAGAATATAATAAAAAGGTGCGCGCTCGTTTGGCTACACATTACTTTAGAGATGGTCAAAATCATCAAGTACCGGCCGTGCAAAATCGGATGACTAATGATTTAGAAATGATTAGAAAAAATTATTTTGATTGGTATCCAATTGTGCCGTTCTATGGTTCAATGTTTGTTGCGGCATTGGTGGCTCTACTTACAATTAATTGGTCAATCTTTTTGACTAGTGTAGTGATTGATATTGTTTCTTACTTTGTACCTAAATTAGTACAAAAGAAAATGGAACAAGCAACTAATAATGTTTCTGAGCAAAATAAGCATTATCTAGATGTTTTAGCTAAATGGTTCTCTGGCTTAGAAGAATTAAGAAGATATTTTGCTGGTGCTAAGTTATTTCAGGTAGGTGAAAAAACTTCAAGTAAAGTAGAACAGGCTCATGTTAAACAAACGGCTGCTCAACAGCAATTAATTATTTTGAATGGGATCTGTAACATGGTAGGACAAATAATCCTGTTGTCTTTGACGGCTTTTTTGATCACTAAGAATTTAGTGATTTTTGGTGCAATTATGTCTGTCCAAAACTTTGCAGCTAATATTTCGATCGGCTTACAACAAACAATTCAGGCATTAAGTTTTATGAAATCGTCACAGGATTTAATGAAACAAGTTGATGGTGATGCTACTGTGATTGAAAAAGTTAAAGCCGGCCAAGAAGAGATACCAGTAGCATTTTCAACAAAAGATTTGGCTTTGCAGTATCCTAATGGTGAAAAACTTACTTTTCCTGATATTGCAGTTAAACCTGGCGAGAAAATCTTATTAACAGGAGATTCAGGCGCAGGTAAGTCTACTTTATTTAAATTGATTTTGGGTGAACTTAAACCTAGCACAGGCAAAATTGAATTTCAAAATAGTCAAGGTTTGACAATTAAGCCTAATATGTCAAGAATAGGCTATATTCCACAAGAGCCGAACATATTTCCGGGTACAATTAAAGAAAACATTACAATGTTCAACAAGCAACTTAATAATCAAGTAGCTCAAGTGCTTGATGAAGTTAATTTTGCGGCCGATATTAAAAAGTTTAAAGCAGGTGTCGATGAAAAAATTGACTTGGATAATTTGAATATTTCCGGAGGACAACGTCAAAAAATCGTCTTAGCAAGAGCTAAGATTCATGACAGTGACATTATTTTGATTGATGAAGGAACTAGTGCAATTGATCAGACGGCGACTATGAATATTTTGCAAAAGCTATTAAAAAGCAAGGCAACAATTGTCTTTATTGCCCATAATTTTAATAAAAAGATGCAGCAAATGTTTGATCGTGAAATTCATTTAATAAAGGAATAAAAAATCAATTAGAGAAAAGACTCCAAAATATTAATATTTTTAATTTGAACCTTGACAAAATGGTGATTTAACCAGTAAATTAATTGCGGGTTATTAATTAGGATAGATTAATTATTGGAGTTGTGAAAATTGAATAAAAAATCTAAAGCTCCTCAACTCAAACGAACAATGACAGCAGGTCAAATGGAAATGATCTCTCTTGGCGGTGCTATCGGTGTTGGTTTGTTTATGGGGTCAACCTCGACTATTAAATGGACCGGTCCATCAGTACTACTAGCTTACATGTTTGTTGGCTTAATTTTATACATTGTGATGCGAGCACTAGGAGAGATGCTCTATATCAATCCTGGTACAGGTTCATTTGCTGATTATGCAACAGAATATGTGCATCCCTTAGCTGGCTATCTAGCAATGTGGGCCAATGTCTTTGAATATATTGTAGTAGGAATGTCTGAAGTAGTCGCAGCAACTGAATATTTGAAGTACTGGTGGCCAAATATTTCAGCATTGTGGTCGGGCATAATTATTATTGCCTTTCTGCTTTTGGCCAACTTAGCTAGTGCTAAAGCCTATGCTTCATTAGAATTTTGGTTTGCCATGATCAAAGTAGTAACAATTATTCTAATGATTATTTTAGGCTTTATTGTTATTTTCTTTGGCGTTGGTAATGGGGGACATCCAACTGGCTTTAGCAATTTATGGTCTCACGGTGGTTTCTTTACTGGTGGAATAAAAGGATTTTTCTTTTCAATGTCAATCATTGTTGGTTCATATGAAGGAATCGAGTTATTAGGTATTTCTGCTGGAGAAGTAGCCAATCCACAAGAGGCAATCGTTAAAAGTGTTAAGTCAGTTTTGTTTAGAATTCTAATTTTCTATGTCGGAGCAATTTTTGTCATTGTAACGATTTATCCTTGGGATAAATTAGACAGCCTAGGTTCACCATTTGTAACGACTTTCGCTAAAGTAGGGATTACTGCGGCTGCTTCAATAATTAACTTCGTTGTTTTAACGGCTGCTCTTTCTGGTGCTAACTCAGGAATTTATTCTTCCAGCAGAATGTTGTTTAAGCTATCTCATGACCACGAAGCACCGGGAATTTTTAAGCATATTTCTAAGCGAATTGTACCCGATCGGGCCATTATGGGCATTTCTGGTGGTATTTTTATTGGTTTTGTTTTGAATGTAATTGCTTCGCAATTCAATCATTCAGCCAGTGACTTATTCGTGATTGTCTTTAGTTCCTCTGTTTTACCAGGGATGATCCCGTGGTTTGTGATTTTGCTGGCTGAATTAAGATTTAGACGACATAACAAAGGTGCAATGCAAGATCATCCATTCAAGTTGCCTTTGTATCCATTCTCGAATTATTTTGCCTTTGCAATGTTAATACTGATTGTGATTTTTATGTTTATCAATCCTGATACAAGAATTTCAGTTATCGCTGGGGCACTAGTCTTGATTGTGGCAACAATTGTCTACTTAGTCAGACATAAAAGTGAATTTAAGAAAAATAATTAAGGTGATTATTCACCTTTTTATTTTTTGTATGAAATACTAAATCTATGGTTTTTCATTATCCAACATACAAGATCTATGGTATGTTAGAAGAAATGTTTTTTGAAAGGTGAAGATAATGGCAATTCTTGAACAACCATATTTGGATTTGTTAGAAAAAATTATGACTGAAGGACATGACAAGGATGATCGAACTGGTACTGGGACCAGATCATACTTTGGTGCCCAAATGCGTTTTGATTTGACACAGGGCTTTCCACTTTTAACGACTAAGAAAGTGCCGTTTGGTTTAATTAAAAGTGAATTGTTGTGGTTCTTACGGGGCGATACTAATATTCGCTTTTTGTTAGAGCATGACAATCATATTTGGGATGAATGGGCCTTCAAAAATTGGGTTCAAAGTCCTGAATATCAGGGTCCTGACATGACTAATTTTGGTTTGCGTAGTCAAAGTGATCCAGAATTTAATCAAGTTTATCAAGCAGAAATGAAGAAATTTGATCAGCGCATTCTTGATGATCCTGCTTTTGCCCAGAAATATGGCAACTTAGGTGATGTCTATGGGGCACAATGGCGTCATTGGGAAAAGCGGACAGGCGGTTTTATCGATCAAATTGCTGACGTGATTAATCAAATTAAGGAAACGCCAGATTCTCGTAGAATGATTGTCACGGCCTGGAATCCGGAAGATGTGCCAACTAGTGCTTTGCCACCATGCCATGTCATGTTCCAATTTTATGTAGTCGATGGCAAAATTAGCGTGCAGCTTTATCAAAGAAGTGGTGATATGTTTTTAGGCGTGCCATTTAATATTGCTTCATATTCGCTGCTCTTGAACATGATTGCGCGTGAAACCGGCTTAAAAGTGGGTGAATTTGTACATACTTTAGGGGATGCACATATTTATCGCAACCACTTTAGCCAAGTAAAGGAATTGCTGAGTCGGACGCCATATGATTCACCTGAATTGTGGCTTAATCCTGAAAAAAAGCACATTGAAGACTTTGAAATGAAAGATATCAAAGTGCTGAATTATCAGCACCATGGCACGATCAAGGCACCGGTTGCAGTTTAGGAGGTCTCAATGTTAAGTTTTGTTTGGGCTGAAGATCAGCAGCATGGTATTGGCATCGATGGCCATTTGCCTTGGCATCTGCCGGCTGACTTGAAGCATTTTAAGGAAAAGACCATAGGTCATCCGATCATCATGGGGCGAAAAACCTTTGCGAGTTTGCCTCACTTGTTACCAGAGAGAAAACATATTGTTTTAACTCATCGTCAAGAATTAAAGCAAAAATATGCGGGTAATGAGCAAGTGAAGATTGTGTCCACATTAGCTGAATTAAATGAATATCTTCGTCAACATCAGACTGAAGAAATCTGTGCAATTGGTGGAGTTTCAATCTTTAGGGCGTTACTTGATCAAGTTGATCTTTTAGAAAAAACAGAGATCAAAGCTAATTTTAAAACTGATACAGTGATGCCAGCGATTAACTATGATGATTTTGAATTAGTTAGTCGCGAAGAGCATCATCATGATGAAAAGAACAAGTATGACTATACTTTTTTAACTTATCATAGAAAAAATAAATAATTGTTAAAAAGTCTCGCAGAGTTGCGTGGCTTTTTTATTTTTCGCTATAATGGATGAAAGTATTTTCAGTATAGGACAGAAAATTATGACAGATAAACAAATAACGGGATTAACTCAAGCTGAAGTTGATCAAAGAATTCAAAATGGACAGGTTAATCAAGCCATTGATGACCAGTCCAAAACAGCTACTCAAATAATTCGAGAAAATGTCTTTACTTATTTTAACTTGATTTTTGCTATTTTGGCTGTGCTATTGGTGTTTGTTGGTGCCTGGAACGATCTGACTTTTTTACCAGTGATTGTTTTAAACACGATTATCGGTATTGTGCAGGAGCTTCGTGCTAAAAAAGTTTTAAGCAAGTTAAACGTGATGAATGCGACGGAAATTATCGCGGTGCGTGATGGGCAAGAAGAAAAAATTCCCATCGAAAAATTGGTTCAAGATGATGTCATTCTTTTACAAACTGGTGACCAGATTCCAGCTGATGCGCGGGTAATCTCAGGTGAGCTGCGGGTTAATGAAGCCTTGTTGACAGGTGAATCTGATGAAATCACTAAGACTAAAGACGCAGAATTAATGTCAGGTTCTTTTGTAGTTTCTGGTAAGGCTTATGCCGTCTTAGAAAAAGTGGGTAAAGACTCATATATTTCTAAATTAACGATCAAAGCAAAGGCAATGGGCAGTGTTGAACAATCTGAAATGGTGCGTTCAATCAATCGTCTGGTTAAATGGGTCGGCATCATCATTATTCCGGTGGGAATTGCCCTATTTAGTCAGAGTTTCTTTTTGAATAATATTGGACTCAAGCGTAGTATCACTTCCATGGAAGCTGCTTTAATTGGGATGATTCCAGAAGGGCTATATTTATTGACTACGATTGCCTTAGCTCTAGCTGCTATGCGATTAGCGCGACAAGAAGTAATGCTGCACGATATGAAGAGTGTTGAAACTTTAGCCCGAGTAAATGTCCTTTGTGTAGATAAAACGGGAACAATTACCGAACCGAAGATGGCCGTAGAAAAAGCTGTTAGTAGCAAGAATTTTACTGGTGATTTAAGTAGCATCATTGCGGATTTTGCTAAAAACATGCCAGCTGATAACGCGACGATGAAGGCGATTCAAGCCTATTTTAAAGATGGAACCAAAACGGCGGATAGCGTTTTGCCTTTTACCTCAGTCAATAAATATTCTGGTGTAATTTTTGGCAATCAGACAACTTTAATTGGTGCGCCTGAAATGGTTTTGCGTGATCAATTTGCGCAATATCAAACTGAATTTGAAAAATATGCGGCAGAAGGCTACCGGGTGTTGATTGCGGCTAATTATCCTGGCGTATTAACTGAAGATAATTCCGCCTTAAAGGAAAATGTACAAGTTCTCGGTTATATTTTATTGTCGAATCCAATTCGTAAAGAAGCCAAGTCAACTTTTCAATATTTTAACCAGCAAGGTGTTGATATCAAGGTTATTTCTGGGGATAATCCGGTAACCGTTGCTCGAGTAGCTAAGCAAGCTGGAATTAATGGGGCAGATAAGTATATCGATGCGCAAACCATTAAAGATGGTGAATATGAGCAGGCCGTGCAAAACTATAATGTCTTTGGCCGGGTTAAGCCTGATCAAAAGCGAAAGTTTGTCGTTGCTTTGCAAAATCAAGGTAATACCGTAGCCATGACTGGTGACGGAGTTAACGATATTTTAGCGATGAAAAAGGCGGATTGCTCAATCGCTATGGCTTCTGGTAATAGTGCTGCAGTGCAAGCTTCACAAGTGGTTTTGCTCGATTCTAATTTTGCTAAAATGCCGTTAGTGGTGAACCAAGGCAGGCAAGTAGTTAATAACATTCAACGTTCAGCCAGCTTGTTCTTGGTGAAAAACATTTTTTCATTCTTGATGGCCATCTTCTCTTTGATTATGACAATCAATTATCCGCTGCAGCCAGCCCAGATCACATTGATCTCTGCATTTACAATTGGCTTGCCGTCGTTTTTATTGGCCTTAGAAAGCAATCACAAGCGAATTCGTGGAAAGTTTATGCCAAATGTTTTAGCTCGGGCAATTCCAGGGGGCTTAACAGATTGGCTGGCAGTTGCAATTTTAGTCATTGCAGGGGCCTCTATCTCACTTGATCATGGTCAGGTAGGCACGACAGCGACTATGTTGCTAGTCTTAGTTGGTTTTATGGTGATGTATCATATTTCGGCACCAATAAACAAATTTAGACTTGCTGTTATGGGCTTATCAGTTATCTGTATTATTGGCTCAACTATCTTTTTCCCAAGATTGTTCTCATTGACAATGCTTAATAACAAATCATTATTTATTTTGGCGGTCTTATTCTGTGCGGCAGTGACTATCTTTAGATGGTTATCTAAAATTTTGGATGGAATCGCCGAAGTGTTGGTTGTCTTTGATCAAAAAGGAAAGAACATGACTTTTGTGGAATTCAAGGAAGCATATGATCGTGGCAAAAATAATGTGAAATAAGAAGATAATGAAAAAGCCAGAGTTTTGCTCTGACTTTTTTACTACCTTAATGATTTTCGATATCCAGCAGCTTGTGCGGCAGCTTCACTGTTGAAGTAAACTGCATTAGCTGATGACATATGATAATTTTGCCCATTCATTACATGGTAGATCTTACTGCGACGATTGCCAACGACTCGGTGTTCTGCAGTGGATACAGTACCTTTGATATGGTGAATGGTTCGTTTCTTGGTTACTCGAGAAGTGGATCGTTTTCTAGATTTTACATGTTCAGCAATAGTACTAGACCCATGTTTAACCTTAGAAGTACCGGTCTTGTAATTAAGCAACATACCAGGTTGCTCATTAAAAATGTAGACATTAAAGCGAGGCCCGTTTTTGCTAGTTGCTTCGGCTTCCATTTCAACGCCGTTAGCTAATAGGTCATTCCCTTTAAATATTGGAGTAACCCGATAGCGGACATAGTTTTTGCTCGAACTACGTAAATATTCAGCAACCTCATTTTCATGTTTAAGCATATCCGGATCATTTAATTCACGCGTACCGGTAATCAAATTGCGTGGATTGTTGTTTTGACCAGTCAACTGATAGCCGATTAGATGGCACCGATTATACAACCAACCACTAGCGATTCGTTTATTATGCCAGCCGGTCGGATTCCAAGTTAAAGCCGCACGCTGACTATGTGGCATTAATCTTTTATTTAGTAAAGCATTAGCAGCATGAGCTCGGTTCAAATAATCTAATTGGCTATATTTTTGCCATGGACCTTTTTTCTTGCTCAATGTACTCTTAGAAAACTGCGGCTGATCATGATCAACGGTCACAATTTCTTTGTTGTGGTATTTCAAATTGACTAATGCTTTATCTGAAACAGCATAGACGGTTTGATTGTTGCATGGGACATTAGTATTAGCAAAAGAAATGAATCCAATTGCTGCAGCTAATGAGAGAGCAAAACTTCGAAAGCGATTTTTCTTCATTTTTTCTCCTTAGCAAAAATAAATTATTTAACTATATCCTAATTATACAATGAAATCGCTTTTATCTAATAAAAATTAAAAAAGATGTTGACTAGATTAAAAGAAGATGATAACTTATTTATAACAAATCAAGAAAACAACATCTTGAAGGACTGAGTAACTAGAACTTCTATTGATAAAGAGAGCCAGCGTGGTGGTGAAAGTTGGCAAATAGGAGCTAGTGAATATGGGTTTGGAACGATGACCGGTGGTGATATTTAGCTATCGGCGGGGCTGCATCCGTTAACAGTGCAGGCTATTTTTTGATAGCCAGTGAGGTTGATTACGTAAGTGATCAGCGAATTAAAGGTGGTAACGCGAGCACTCGTCCTTTTGGGATGGGTGCTTTTTTATTTTTATCAAAGTAGGAATGTATTTTATGAGAAAACGGAGAAGAAGAAATACCATTATTTGGACGATCATTGGTATACTGATCGTGATTGCAGGTTGGTTTAGTTTTGGTCCAGGAATTCCCAGTCAAAATCAGGCAAAAACTGTTACAGTCGGAATCGTTGGGGAAAGTAAAGCCGAAGCCGCAATTTGGAAGTCAATTGCTAAAACGGCTAAGGAAAAATATGGTATTACCTTAAAAACTAAGAACTTTACGGATTACAACCAACCTAACAAGGCCTTGAAGTCGGGCGATATTGACATGAATGCTTTTCAACACTATGCCTTCTTAAAGGATTGGAATAAGGCAAATCACGGTGGCGTTGTCGCCATTGGTAGAACCTACATCGCACCGATCAGACTTTATTCACGCAAGTATCATAAATTGAGTGACTTACCTGATGGTGCCACGATTGCAGTGCCTAACGATGCTACTAACGAATCAAGAGCACTGTTTGTTTTGAAAAATGCCGGCTTAATTAAGTTGAAGAAGGGTAAGACCTTAGTTACTGTAGCTGATATCACCAGCAATCCAAATAACTACAAGATTAAGGAAATCGGTGCTGAACAAACTGGTCGAGTATTGAATTCAGTTGACGCTTCTGTAGTAAATAATGATTATGCTGGTCCTGCTGGCTTGACTGATAAGCAAACGATTTACATTGAACCAATTAACAAAGATTCAAAACAATGGATTAACATTCTTTGTGTCAAACAAGGCAAACAAAAGGACAAGCTTTACCAAGATGTCGTCAAGGCTTACCAAACTGCAGAAACTAAGAAGCTAACTAAGGAATACTATGGCAATACGCAAATTGCAGCCTGGGACGTTAAGTTGAAGTAAGGAGGATCAAAAATGAGTATTGTTGAATTAAAAAATGTAGAAGTGGCCTTCTCTCAGAAGAAGGGCGAACCAGTTAAAGCGGTGAATAATGTTTCTCTTTCCATTGAAAAAGGCGACATTTATGGAATTGTAGGCTTCTCTGGTGCCGGCAAGTCAACTTTAGTTAGAACGGTCAATCTTTTACAAAAACCAACTGCCGGTAGTATTACCGTTGATGGCACTGAATTTGTTAAAGATGGCAAGCAGGTGATTTCTAATAAAGAATTGCAATTAAAGCGCAGAAACATCGGAATGATCTTCCAGGGTTTTAACCTATTAAATGAAACGACTGTATTAGAAAATGTAGCCTTTGCCTTAAAACATGAAAAGTTGAGTGATGAGGAATTAGAAAAACGGTCATTGGAACTGCTTGATCTGGTTGACTTAAAAGATAAGGCTGACTTTTATCCAGCTGAATTATCTGGTGGGCAACAACAAAGAGTAGCGATTGCTAGAGCTTTGGCTAATAATCCAGATATTTTGATCTCTGATGAAGCAACCAGTGCCTTGGACCCACAAAATACGCAACAAATCTTGGACCTGCTTAAGCGTTTGAACAAAAAGTTCCACTTAACGGTCATCTTAATCACGCACGAAATGGATGCTGTTAAGAAGATTGCCACTAAGGTCGCCGTCATGGAACACGGCAATGTGATTGAAGACGGCAGTTTGCGAGATGTCTTCTTACATCCTAAGCAGGATTTAACCAAGAAGTTTGTTGGTGGATCACTTGAAGCGATTTCTACTTTGAATTCATTGGCGCTTGATAAGCTTGGCAAAAATGAAGCAATTTATCAATTAGTTTACAGCGTAGCTAATGTGACTAAATCAATCATTATTGAATTGTATAAGCAAATTGGCGTAGAAGTTTCAATGCTTTATGGGAATGTTGAACTTTTGAATGAAGAACCAATTGGTACTTTGGTGGTATTGGTGAAAGGCGATCCAGCTAAGCAAAAGCAAACACAAGAATTTTTGGCTAAGCAAAATGTGACATTTACACGTTTAGATGAAAAGGGGAATGTATATCATGATTAGTTTCTTAAGTAAATATTTACCCAATGTTGTTCAACTTGGCTGGGGCGGAGACGCTGGCTGGGGCACTAGTATTTTTCAGACCTTATTTATGACTTTTTGGTCAGCTATCTTTGGTGGCATTCTTGGTATTATCTTTGGCGTGATTTTAGTTTTAACTAAGGATGGCGGGATTCGGCCCAATAAATTCTGGTACAATTTCTCAGATAAGCTAGTTTCAATCTTCAGAGCGATTCCGTTCATTATCCTGCTTGCCTTTGTTGCACCAGTTACTCAAAAAATTGTAGGTACACAGATCGGAATGAAGGCAGCCTTAGTACCATTAACTTTAGGCGTATTTCCATTTTATGCTCGTCAGGTGCAAGTTGCTTTAGAAAGTGTTGACCCAGGTAAGGTTGAAGCCGCAGAAAGTTTGGGCTCAACTGCGCGTGATATTATCTTTGATGTTTATTTAAGAGAATCTCGCTCAGAACTGATTCGTGTTTCGACGGTGACGATTATTTCTTTGATTGGTTTGACTGCAATGGCTGGTGCTGTAGGTGCCGGTGGTTTAGGTAATACCGCTATTTCATACGGTTATAACCGATTCAATAATGATGTTACTTTAGTAGCTACTGTATTAGTAATTATTTTGATTTTTATCGTTCAAATCATTGGTGACTTCTTTGCTAAAAGAATGAATCACCAGTCTAGATAAAACTATGATCCAGGAAAAATCCTGGGTCTTTTTTTGGAATGAAATTGAAAAAGAAAGCCTTTACAGGTATTATAAATGGTGATTGATAATTAACGCAAACCTTATAGAGCTTAATAAGGAGGAATATAATATGAGCGAAGAAGAATACCGTGTTGAAAGTGACACTATTGGTCCAGTTAAGATCCCTAAAAATGCTTTATGGGGCCCTCAAACTGAAAGAAGCCGCAATAACTTCCCAAGTGGTGAATTGATGCCATTGCAAATTATTCGAGCATTTTTACACTTAAAGAAGGCAGCTGCAGAAAGTAACGTTGAAGTTGGCGATGAACCAAAAGAAAAAGGCGAAGCAATTGAAGATGCAATTGATCATTTGTTAGCTTTAAGCGATACTGACTTGCGTAAGGACTTCCCACTTCATGTTTTGCAAACCGGTTCAGGTACTCAAAGCAACATGAACGTTAACGAAGTTGTAGCTAACTTGGCTAATAAATTGCACCCAGGTTTAGATATTTTGCCTAATGATGATGTTAACCGTGGTCAATCATCTAATGATACTTATCCAACTGCAATGAATATTGTTGCCGTTGAAGCATTGGACAAGTTGGAACCAGCAATTCAACACTTAATTGATGAATTAGTTGTTAAAGAAAAGAAATATTGGAAGACTGTTAAAGTTGGTCGAACCCACTTACAAGACGCAACGCCTTTGACTTTTGGTCAAGAATTATCTGGCTATATTTCTGCTCTTAAACATGACTTATCATATATTCGTGAATTGAAGCCAACTCTCTACGAATTAGCTATTGGTGGGACTGCTGTAGGGACTGGCTTGAATGCAGCACCGGGAATGACCGAAAAAATTGCTGGTAAATTATCAGAAGTCTATGGTCATAAATTTGAAGTTAAAACTAATAAATTCTGGGGCTTAGCTCACCATTCAGGTCTTGATGTGGTTCATGGTGCCCTTAAAACATTGGCTGCTGATATGTTTAAGATTGCGCAAGATATTCGTTTACTTGCTTCAGGTCCGAGAGCGGGCTACCATGAATTAAATATTCCAGCAAATGAGCCAGGTTCAAGTATTATGCCAGGTAAAGTTAACCCAACTCAGGCAGAGGCTGTGACAATGGCTGCTGCTAAAGTATTTGGTAATGACACCACCATTACCTTTGCTTCTAGTCAAGGTAATTTTGAAATGAACGTCTTCAAGACAGTCATCATTGCATCATTCTTAGATAGTTGTGATATTTTAACTGGTACAATTACTGGTTTTGCTGATAAAATGATTCATGGCTTAACGGTTAATGAAGAAAGAATGGATGAATTACTTGAGAATTCATTAATGACCGTTACTGCCTTGTCGCCACATATTGGCTATCATGCTGCTGCTAAGATTGCGCAAACTGCTGATAAAGAAGGCACTACTTTAAGAGAAGCTGCTTTGAAGAGTGGTAAAGTTACTGAAGAACAATATGATGAATGGATGGACTATATGCAAATGACTAATGTTGATAAGTCTACTCCAGAAGAATAGGGAAAGTAAGAAATGCCAAATACAAAAGAATTAAAGAATAAATATGATGCTATCGTTGTTGGCTCAGGCGGAGCAGGTCTGACTGCTGCACTTCAAGCTCATGAACTAGATCTAAATGTTGTTGTGCTTGAAAAAAATGAGAAAACTGGTGGTAACACTAGTCGTGCTTCAAGTGGAATGAACGCTTCTGAATCTTTGGTTCAGCTTGACGAAGGGATCATTGATAATAACCGTGACTTCTATGAAGAAACTTTAAAAGGTGGAGGTTTATTAAATGACCGTGCCATGTTGAAGTACTTTGTTAACCACTCTGCTTTAGCTATTTCATGGTTGATGAAATATGGTATTCGTTTAACTGATTTGACCATTACAGGAGGGATGAGTAAGAAACGTGCTCACCGTCCTGCTTCAATGGAACCAGTTGGATTTTATCTAACTTCACGAATGACAACACAGGTGAAAAAAGCGGGTATTGACATCTTTACTGGTGCTAAAGTTACCAAGTTGTTGCAAGATGCTAAGAAGCGCGTTAATGGTGTTGAAGTTGAGACACCAGATGGCATTAAAACAGTTAAAGCTAAGGTGGTTCTTTTAGCTACTGGTGGCTTTGGTGCTTCCAAGGATATCATTAAGAAGTATCGTCCAGACTTAGTTGACTATAAGACTACTAATCAGCCAGGGGCTACAGGCGATGGACTGAAGCTTGCTGAAGCACTTGATGCTCAACTAATGCAAATGAACTTCATTCAGGTTCACCCAACTGCAGATACTGATAATCCGCATGTTTATTTAATTGGTGAAGGTCTGCGCGGTGAAGGTGCTATCTTAGTTAACAAGAATGGTCAACGTTTTGTTAATGAATTAAGTACACGAAAGATTGTTTCTAGTGCAATTACTAATTTGCATGAAGATGGGGCATACTTGATTTTTGACTCAGGTGTACGGGCTCATTTTGCTGCAGTTGAGTTTTATGACCAGATTGGTTTAGTAGAACATGGTACTGATTTGGCTGATTTAGCTAAAAAAATTGGCGTAAATGGTGCCAACTTAGAAAAGACCATTGCCGCTTGGAATAAGTCCGTTACAACTGGTAAGGATAAAGAATTTGGCAGAACGACTGGGATGGATCGTGAACTTGATCGTGGTCCATACTTTGCAATTCATGTTCATCCAGCAATTCACTATACTATGGGTGGTATTCATATTAATACTGAAACTCAAGTACTTGATACTAATGGTAATGTAATTGATGGATTATTTGCAGCTGGTGAAGTATCTGGCGGACTTCATGGAAATAATCGAATTGGTGGTAACTCAATTGCCGAAACAGTTATTTTTGGTCGTCAAGCAGGTATTCAGATGGCTAAATATGTTCGTGAAAGTAAATAATATAAGAAAGATTATGTAAAGAGAGCGGTTGGTTAACTGCTCTTTTTCGATAGAAATAATAACACTGGCGAGATTTTGATGGGATATTATAATTTATAATTATGGAATAAATCGTGTCTAATGAAAGCGCTTAGTGTATAATTAATCATGTAGATAAAAAACAGTTTATAAACATTTGAAAGGACTAATTTAACTTATGAGTAGAAAAGTATTTCTTGTTGGTGATGGTGCTGTTGGTTCAACTTTTGCAAATGACTTATTGCAAAATACAATTGTTGATGAATTAGCAATTTTTGATGTAGCTAAGGATCGTCCTGTTGGTGATTCAATGGACCTTGAAGATATTACGCCATTTATGGGTCAAACCAATATTCATCCTGCAGCCGATTATAGTGATGCTAAAGATGCTGACGTTTGTGTGATCACTGCTGGTGTTCCTCGTAAGCCAGGTGAAACTAGACTTGACTTGGTTAACAAGAACGTTAAGATTTTGGAAAGTATTGTTAAGCCAGTAGTTGAATCAGGATTTAATGGTGTCTTTGTTGTTTCCGCAAACCCAGTTGACATTTTGACGACTTTGACCCAAAAGTTGTCTGGTTTCCCTAAGAACCGTGTAATTGGTACTGGTACTTCACTTGATTCAATGCGTCTTCGTGTTGAACTTTCAAAGCGTTTGAATGTCCCAGTTGCTAAGGTTAACTCAATGGTTCTTGGTGAACACGGTGATACTAGTTTTGAAAACTTTGATGAATCAACAGTTGCTGGTAAGGCACTCCGTGATTACTCAGAAATCAACGATGATGTTCTAGCAGAAATTGAGACCGATGTGCGTAAGAAAGGTGGCAAGATCATTGCCAACAAAGGTGCTACATTCTACGGTGTTGCAATGATGCTTACTCAAATTGTCTCAGCTATTTTGGACAATCGTGCAATTTGTTTGCCACTTTCAGCTCCGATTAATGGTGAATACGGTATTAAGCATGATCTTTACTTAGGTACCCCAACCGTTATTAACGGTGAAGGGATCGAAAAGGTAATTGAAACTAAGCTTTCCGATACTGAGCATGCTAAGATGATTAACTCAGCAGACAAGATGCAAGAAGTTTTGTCAGGTATAAACCTTTAATTGATCATTAATTTTATTAAAAGCCCTAGTTGTCAAAAACTAGGACTTTTTCTTAATGACAAAAAAGCTAGAAAATAGTATTATATAAGAAAAGATTAATAAAAAGATTAAAAGATAAGAATTAACGAGGTATATCATGACAGTTATTTCACAACAAGAAATTGAAGGCTTTTCTGAAAGCTTTAATTCTAATCCTGAGAATAAAGTAGCTTCTCGTGCTGCTCGTCGTAGTGGTTTGCTTGAAGCTTCATTTAATGACCGCGTATCAGAACGACTTAACCATGTCTTTTCAACTGAACTTGATATTGGCGGTGTAACTGATCAGAAGCATTCTGGTCGTTGCTGGGAATTCACTACTTTGAATGTTTTGCGCCACTACTTTGGCAAGGAAAACAAGGTCAAGGATTTTACGTTCTCACAAGCTTATAATTTCTTCTGGGACAAGATTGAACGTGCTAACGCTTTTTACAATGCAATTATTCGTTTAGCAGATAAACCTTTGACTGATCGTCATGTCCAAGCATGGCTTGAATTTGCTGGTGAAGATGGTGGTCTTTGGACTATGGCCATTAACTTAGTTAAAAAATATGGTGTAGTACCTTCATACGCAATGCCAGAGAGTTTTAATACCAATAATACTACTGCTTTGGCTGAGAACTTGGCTCGCAAGGAACGAAAAGATGCGCTTGTTTTGCGTAAATTAGTCAGTGAAGGTAAGAAGGATGAAGCAGAAAAAACTAAGAAGGAATTCTTGAACGAGATTTATCGCATGGTTTCTGTAGCCTTGGGTGAACCACCAAAGAAATTTGACTTAGAATATCGTGATGATGATAAGAAATATCACTTGGAACGTGATCTGACACCACAAGCTTTTGTCCAAAAGTATTTCAAGAGCTTTAATTTCGATGATTATGTTGCTTTGTCCAACATCCCTAATCATGAATACAACAAAGTTTACCATTTGCCACTTTATGATAATGTTGCTGGTGGTGATCAAGTTAAGTATTTGAATGTACCAATTGAATATTTAGCTCAAGCTGCAGTGGCGCAACTTAAGGCAGGTGAAGCAGTCAGCTTTGGTAATGACGTTTTAAAGCAAATGGAAAGAAAAACTGGCTTTTTGGATACTGAATTGTACAAGACTGACCAATTATTTGACGTTGATACGCAAATGAGCAAGGCTGATCGTTTGAATACTGGTGAGGGCTTTGCTACTCACGATATGACTTTAGTCGGTGTTGATGAAGACAACGGTCATATCCGTAAGTGGAAGGTTGAAAACTCATGGGGCGACAAGTTTGGTCACAAGGGCTTCTACGAAATGAGTCAAGCTTGGTTTGAACAATATGTTTACGATGTGATTGTGAAGAAAGAATTTTTACCAAAAGAATTGCAAGAGTTGCTTGATCAACCTGCAATCGATGTAATGCCTTGGGAAAACTTTGGTGAATAAGATCAAAATAACAAAGATCAAGTAAAGAGATCTGGTTTAATTAGCCAGTTCTCTTTTTTTGCATAATTATTTGAGTTTAAATAATTCAAAAAATAAGCCAAAAATCAAAATAATTCAAAATTTGTAACCGCTTAATCTATTGATAAGTGTATAATACTAATTGTGAGTTGTGATGAGTTTTAGTTTTTATAAAAAGGCTTGTTTAACAATAACAAGATAGATTAGGGAGCATAAAGAGGGGAGAGCTACTCTATGCCTGTAGGAAAAAGAATTTATTTAAAGAGGCAAATGCCTGATCCAAAAGTTGTAGCTGGTTTTAAAAAGATCCCAGCTTCTAATACCGCGGATTGCATGGAACGAAATTGTGCTATGAATCCTAGAATTAAGTTAATGTCGAATCCTGATGAGGAAATGGTTGGTCCAGCATTTACGGTTCACACCAGGGCGGGTGACAACTTAGCAATTTATGCGGCTTTAAAGTATTGCCAGCCAGGCGATGTGATTGTCATCGACGACGAGGGTGATAACACTAGATCTTTGATTGGTGAGGTAATGATGTCTTACTTACGCGATCAAAAGAAAATTGCAGGTATTGTAATTGGTGGCCCAATTCGTGATATTGATAATTTAAGAAATTGGAAACTGCCGATTTATGCAACCAGTACTACTCCAGGTGGACCATATAAAGAAGGACCTGGTGAAATAAATGTACCTGTTGCTTGTGGGAATGTTAGTGTTAACCCAGGTGATGTGATTTTAGGGGATGCTGATGGAGTAATTTGTATTCCACGTAAAGATGCTCCTGAGATTTTGCCTAAGGCACAAGCTTTTCATGAGCAGGATGAGGCTAAAGCAATTGCCTTTAGCAAAGGAGAAGTTGATTTAAGTTGGGTAGATAAAAGCTTAGCAGATAAAGGCTTTGACATCATTGATGATGTGTATCGTCCATAGAGAATAGGGGATTCTTATGAAAACTTTAGAAAAAGTGAATTATAAAGGCTTTATTTGGCCTTTGATCGTTGGAATTGTATTGTGGTGTATTACTCCATGGCGCCCAAGTGGCCTTTCGGTTCAGGCATGGCAAATGTTTGCCGTTTTCGTTGCCACAATTGTAGGGTGTATTACAAAACCTTTGCCAATTGGTGGTACAACCTTAGCTGGCTTGGTAGTAACTGTTTTAGTTGGCTTAGCACCAATGAAGGACGTTACAAATGCAAAAGGTATGGTAGTTAATCAAGGCGTGCTTAGTTCATTTGGTAACTCTGCTGCATGGTTAATCGCTATGGCCTTCATTATGGCTCATGGTATTAGTAAAACAGGTCTAGGTAACCGTATTGCCTATATTATGATTCAAAAATTTGGTAAGAAGTCATTGGGTATTGGTTATGCGATTACTGGATTGGAATTAATTCTCGGTGCCTTAATTCCATCGAACTCAGCTCGTACGGGTGGGGTCGTTTGGCCAGTTGTTGAATCTGTTTCAAAAGAAGGCTACGATTCTAAGCCAGATGATGCTTCTCGTAAAAAGATTGGTGCCTACATTGACTTTACTGCCTTTCATGCCAATATTTTATCAACGGCTTTGTTTATTACCGGTGCTGCTCCTAACATGGTGGCTCAACAATTAGCCGCACAAAAGGGCTATCAAATGTCTTGGGCAGGTTGGTTTTTCACTGCAATCGTACCTGTTGCTGTATTGGCAGTAATCATTCCATTTGTTATTTACAAGATGTACCCACCTGAGACTAAAGAAACTCCAGATGCTAAGAAATGGGCTGATGAAAAATTAGCAAAAATGGGACCAATGTCAACTCCAGAAAAAATTATGATGTCAGTCTTCATTCTTTCAATTGTTTTATGGGTTTTGTCTGGTTTCTTTAAGATCCCACAATTAGATGCGACTTTTGTTGCCTTCCTGGCTGTAACTATTTTGATGACTACCGGTGTGTTAACAATGCAGGATGCTCTGAAAGAAACTGGTGCTTGGAATATCTTGATTTGGCTTTCTATCCTGATGTTCATGGCTGGTAAGCTGATTTCATACGGATTTATTGATTGGTTCTCCAAATTAGTTCAAAATGGTCTTCATGGTGTTAGCTGGGGCTTTGTATTGGCAATTCTAGTTTTGCTTTTGTTCTACACCCACTACTTCTTTGCAAGTGGAACTGCACATATGACTGCTCTTTATTTGCCATTCTTGTCTGTTGCGGTTGCAACTGGTGCTCCTTTAGGCCTTTCCGCAATGCTTTTAGCCTTTACTGGTGCAATCAACGCATCAACCACTCACTATGCTAATGGTCCTGCCTCAATTTTGGCTACTACTGGCTATGTTAAACAAGGTGAATGGTGGAAGATGAATTTTGTCCTTGGATTAATCTATATGATTATTTTTGGAACTGTCGGAGTTCTTTGGATGAAGATTATTGGTTTATGGTAAAAAATAAGCAATCTGGAATCACCAGGTTGCTTTTTTTGCGTCATAATAGAATTGAGTAATCAAAATGAAAGAAGATTAAAGATGAAATTTAAAACTAATGACGATGTAATTTTGCATTATACCGATACGGGGGATGAAGATAAGCCTGCTTTGATTGGGATCCCAGGTATAGGGGGATCTTGTCAAATGTGGCAAGATTTAATTGCCTTATTTAAAAATGATTATCGTTTTATTATGCTTGATCCACGCAATCAAGGACGGTCCGAACGAACCTATCGTGGACAGCGGATTAGTCGTCATGCAGTTGACTTAGAGGAGCTATTAGTTAGGCTCAATTTGCATGATGTAGTAGCTATTGGAAATTCCATGGGGGCTGCCAATATTTGGGCATATTTGTCAATCTATGGCAAAGGTAGACTAAAGGCAATGGTTGATTTAGACCAGTCACCAAAGATGATTGCGGATAAGAGCTGGAAGTATGGCTTTAAAGACCTAACTTGGGATAATTATCCTGACATGCTTAAATTTGATTTTGGCAAGGCTTTTTACCATCACATTGATGAAAAAATGTTTTTGGCTGCTAAAAAGGAATATCAAGAATTCCCATATGATCCAGCCGAAAACTATAACTGTTTAGTTGAACATGCGGAGCAAGATTGGCGTGACATGATTTTGGATACGCCGGTTCCCATGCTGGTAATTGCTGGGGAAAAATCGCCATTTTTTAATCCAGAATTTACCCAAGCGATAAAAATGCTGAATCAACATGTTCAAACGGCGATTGTACCGGAATGTGGGCATTTGCCTCAGGCTGAGCAACCAGAAAAAACGCATGAGATTATTGCTGAATTTTTGAAAAATTTAAAAAATTAATAGATAAATTGAAATAATCAAACTAAGAGAGTAAACTATATTTGTGAAAACGATTACCGAAATAGTAAGGCGGCATATTTATGGATAAAGTCGTTGATTTGTTTTTAAACGACGCTACAACTAGGCAAAAATGGGAAAACTTGTTGGAATCATTGGGGTTAAATGATTTTAGTGAACGCGAAGTTAATGTGATTGATCATACTATTGGGCTAGAAGATGAGGAAGGCAATTTAGTTGGTACTGGTAGTGTGGCTGGTAATGTCTTAAAGTATATCGGAGTCAAGAATGATGCCGATACGCAGGGGGCTCGCTTTAATAAAGTGGTTACAGCCTTAACGCAATATTTGACTAATGATGGAATTTTCCATTCCTTTGTCTTTACTAAAGCAAAGTATGCAACTAGCTTTGAGCACTTGCACTTCAATTTGTTAGCCAAGACGGATCAGGCAGCCTTTTTAGAAAATGGAATGCCTGATGTGAAGGAATTTGTGGCTGAAGTGCCCGAAATAGCAGATCAAGAGCATAAGAAGGTCGCTGCAATAGTCATGAATGCAAATCCGTTTACCTTGGGTCATCAGCATTTGATTAAGATGGCTAGTGAAGAAAACGATTTGGTTTATGTCTTTGTTGTGGCTAATGATGTTTCTTTGTTTAGCTTTGATGAGCGCTTCAAATTGGTGCAAGAAGGTACTAAGGAGTTTAGTAATGTGAAAGTAATCTCTGGCGGAGACTACATGGTTTCACCAGCTACTTTTCCAGCATACTTCTTAAAATCACCTGACGATTTAATTGCTGTACAAACGGTGATAGACGCAGCTGTCTTTAAGAATCAAATTGCACCGGGACTGAACATTACCCGTCGTTATATTGGTAAAGAACCAATTTCAAGAACGACTCACTTTTATAATGTTAGCCTAGCGCATGAGCTTGGTCCTGAGATTGAAGTAATCGTAATTGATCGCTTGGAAAAAGACGGTCAAATTGTTACTGCCACTAAAGTTAGACAGCTGATCAAGGATGGCAATTTAAAAGAGATCAATAAATTCGTGCCGGAAACGACTTATGAATTTATTAAGCAAAACATGCAGAAATTGCAGTCTAAAATTGAGAAAGGAATGAATATTGATGGAAATTAAAACCACAGCAGTTGCGGGAACACTTGAGAGTTCAGATATTCAAATCATGATTTCAAAGGGTTCTAACGGCATTGAGATTGACCTTGAATCAGAAGTAAAAAAGGCCTATGGAGATCAGATTGAAAAGGTGATTACTGACACCTTAAAAGCTTATGGCTTAGAAAATGCCAAGGTTAAAGCAACCGATAAGGGAGCACTGGATTGTGTAATTAAGGCTCGTACTTTAGCAGCTGCACAACGTGCAACCGAAACTTCAGACAAGCCAGATTTGGAGGTGCTCTAAATGACATACGTTAAGAATCGTTTGCGTAGAACCATGATGTTTGTACCTGGTAATAATCCAGCTATGATTAAGGATGCTGGCATTTATGGTGCAGATTCGGTTATGCTTGATTTGGAAGACTCAGTTTCATTAACGGAAAAAGATGCTGCCAGAATGTTGGTTTATGAGGCAATTAAGACAGTCGATTTCGGTGGCAGTGAAATTGTAGTTCGTGTTAATGGTCAAGACACGCCATTTTACGATGAAGATGTTAAGGCAATGGTAAAAGCCGGCGTTGACGTTATTCGCTTGCCTAAAACTGAATCAGCTGCAATGATTCAAAAATTGGTAAAGGATATCGAACATTGGGAAGATGAATTTGACATTGAAAATGGTTCTATTGGCGTGATGGCTGCCATCGAATCAGCCAAGGGTGTCTTAAATGCCCCAGAAATTGCAACCGCAACGCCTTTAATGATGGGCTTGGCAGTATCTGGCGAAGACTATACTGCAGATATGCATACTCATCGTTATCCAGATGGTCGCGAATTGGAATTTGCGCGTAACATGGTTTTACAAGCAGCTCGGGCCGCAGACGTATATGCCTTTGATACAGTGTTCTCAAATATGAAGGATACTGAAGGCTTCTATCGTGAAACTAACTATATCCATGAACTAGGGTATGATGGCAAGAGTTTGGTTAACCCACGTCAAATTCAAATGGTTAATAAGGTCTTTAATCCAACTAAAGAAGAGATTGAGCAAGCTAAGAATGTTGAAAATGCCATTCGTGAAGCCAAAGCTAAGGGCTCAGGCGTTATTTCACTTAATGGTAAGATGATCGATAAGCCAGTTGTAGAAAAGGCTACCAGGGTTTTGGAAACAGCGAAAGCTTCTAACTTGATTGATAAAGAAGGTAACTACATTGGAGAATAAAGTAAAACGCGAATTACCAGATGATTTAATGAAAAAAATGAATTTGAAACCATTTGAAACTACTGAAATTGGTCATCCTGAAGTTAAGCGGGTTGCTCCAAAAGTAAGAGTTACTACTGGACAAAATAAGATTATTGATTCACTTGATGAGGTAATCAAGAATAACCTGAAAGATGGTATGACTATTTCATTCCACCACCATTTTAGAAATGGGGATTATGTTTTTAACTTGGTAATGGATAAGATTATTAGTATGGGTTACCAGGATTTAACCTTGGCTCCAAGTTCACTTACTGGTGTTATGAATGATAAAGTTATCGAAGCGATTAAAAAGGGAGTAATCACTAATATTACTTCTTCGGGTATGCGCGGTTCACTAGGTGATTTTGTTTCACATGGCGGCTTGAAGAATCCTGTAATTTTCCGCTCACATGGTAATCGTGCTCGTTCAATTGAAGAAGGCGAGATTAAGGTTGATGTTGCCTTCTTGGGTGTGCCAGTATCTGATCCCGCAGGTAATGCTAACGGTCAAGATGGGGATGCTGTCTTCGGCTCATTGGGTTATGCCCTAATGGATGCTCGCTATGCTAATAAGGTTGTTTTATTAACTGATAATATTGTTGATTATCCAAATACGCCTGCGTCAATTCAGCAAGATCAAGTGGATTATGTGGTTAAAATTGATAAAGTCGGAGATCCAGACAAGATTGGTTCTGGTGCCACTCGCTTTACCAAGGATCCTAAGGAACTCAAGATTGCTCAAATGGTTAATCAGGTAATCATTAACTCTCCATATTACAAGCAAGGGTTTAGCTTCCAAACTGGTTCTGGTGGTGCTGCATTAGCTGTCACCAGGTACTTACGTCAAAGTATGATTGATGATGGCATTACTGCATCATTTGCTTTGGGTGGTATTACTAAACCTACCACTGACTTACTTGAAGAAGGTCTAGTCAGAAAAGTTATGGATGTGCAGGACTTTGATAAGGGTGCTGCCCAATCAATGGCTAACAATAAAAATCAACAAGAAATTGATGCTTCTTGGTATGCTGATCCTCATAATAAGGGTGCAGTGGTTAACAACTTGGATGTTTCAATCTTGTCAGCTTTACAAATCGATACTGACTTCAATGTTAATGTTATGACTGGCTCAGATGGTGTCATTCGTGGAGCCGTCGGTGGTCACCAAGATTCCGCAGCTGGTGCCAAGATGACGATTATTACAGCTCCTCTTGTTCGGGGACGTAATGCGACTGTTGTTCCAAGAGTAGAAACTATTGTTACTCCAGGTTCATCAATTGATGTTTTAGTAACTGAAAGAGGAATTGCCATTAATCCAGCTCGCCAGGATTTAGTGGATGCCTTTAGTAAGGTGCCAGGACTTAAGATCTTGGATATTAATGAATTGCAAAAAATGGCTGAAAAACAAGTTGGTGTACCAAAGCCACTTGAATATACTGATCGTACGGTTGCCTTAGTTGAGTATCGTGATGGTACTATCATTGATACCATTAAGGAAGTTAGGGATTAGTTCAAAACGAAATGTATGAATAAGTAATCACAAAGGTGTCACGAAAGTGGCATCTTTTTGTTTTTATTAAAATGTTAAGTTGTATTTTTGCAAGAAACGTTTTTTAATTATTTGTGCAAATATTTTATTTTCAAGCATAAATATCTGCACTGGTTCTTTGCGTAAAAAAACACCTCGTTTTAAGAACGAGGTGCGCGTATACATATATTTTTCTGAGTAATTTTATTATGACACAAATTAGATTGATTTTCACTTATTTAGACTCATTATTTTGTTTTGATGAATATTTTTGTTAAAGTGAACTAATGCTAATGATTTTTTGAGGGGAGATAAATATGGAAAGTTGGTTATTTCTAGCATTGGTGCTAGTTGTAGCGTTATTGGGTAAAAACATGTCATTAATTATTGCAACGGGAGTGGTAATGGTGTTTAAATTATTACCGTTTACTAGTAAATGGCTGCCTACTATTCAAGCAAAGGGGATTAATTGGGGCGTAACTATTATTTCGGTTGCAATTCTAGTTCCTATTGCGACAGGACAGATTGGCTTTAAGGATCTGATTAAAACTTTTAAGTCGCCAGCTGGATGGATTGCCATTTTAGCGGGAATTGCTGTAGCTATCTTGTCACGTTATGGTGTTGATCAATTAGCAGCGGTGCCACAGGTGACGGTTGCATTAGTTTTAGGTACTATTATTGGAGTAGTGGTTTTCAAGGGTGTAGCTGCAGGTCCTGTGATTGCTAGTGGAATGACATACTTAGTAATTACGCTGTTTAACCTACATTTTTGAGGTATAATTATGAAAAGTGAGGCGATTTAATGATTATTGTACATGAAAATACGCAAGAGCGATTAGATGACTATCTTGAACACCGTTTGCGTAATTATGAAATAATCACGCCGCCGATTCCTAAGAAACCTGAGATTGTCACTCAAGATGATCATAAACAGAAAAATCGAAAACAAAAAAGGGACCATTAGGTCCTTTTAATTTTGGTCTAAATAAATGGATTATAAAATCTACCATGATCAAGTTGCCAGAGACCAACCACAATTAATACCAAAATCACGGCTGCGATCATTACAAGATAATCAGCTTTTTTAAATGATTGGGTGACATACCAGGTCCGTTTTTTCTTTGAGCCAAAGCGGCGTAATTGCATGGCTGTTGAAATTGTATCGATTCGATCCAAACTGGAGAAGATAAGAGGCATCACGATATTCAATGTCCCCTTAATTCGTTTGCCTAAACTAGCCTTTTTGGATAGTTCATTGCCACGTGCTTGTTGGGCAGCTGAGATATCCCAATAAGAATTTTGGATATCTGGGATGTAGCGTAGAGCTAGAGAAACAGCATAGGAAATTTTGTAACTAATGCCGATTTTATTTAATGAAGCAGCAAATTGACTAGGATTAGTAGTTAATAGAAACAGCAATACGATTGGAATTGAGCAGACATATTTTAAGAAAAGATTGAATAAGTAGAATACCTCTTGCAATGTTAATGTGAAGTAGCCGGCATGGATCAAGATGCTTTTAGAATGATAAATATTTTCACCATAGCTTGGCTGAAAGATGAAAACAAAAATCAGATTTAGCAACATGAAAACTACAATAAATTTCACGATAAAAGAAATCTGGCTCCACTTAATTTTTGCCTCTTTAAACAAGAAAATTGATAAAATACAGATAGCAATTAAGAATCTGGTATCATAAGTTACCATACAAGCAACCGAGACTAGGAGCATAAAAACTAACTTAGTGGTTGCGTTTAATTGATAAATAAAAGAATCACCAGGTTGATAACCTAAAACTTGGCTCTCATTATGCATGTTTTTCATCCCTTTCTGCATCAATATAGGCGCGGACAAAGCTATCTGGATTTTCTAATTGATATTTGATAGCGAGATTATATAAGGAGGTTCGCTTCAAAGCGGCCTTTTTAATTAAAGCTTTTTCAGTTAATAACTTGATTGGATCTGTGTCAGCAATTAGTGTTCCGTCAGCAAAAGCCAGGGATCTGTTAGTGTATTCCATCAGCAAGTACATATCGTGAGTGATAATCATAATTGTTTTGCCTTGATCATTAAGCTGTTTTAAAAAGTTCATGATCTCAGTATAAGTTTGCCAATCTTGCCCTGCAGTTGGTTCATCAAGAATTAATAACTCAGGATTAAGCACTAAAATTGCAGCAATTGTGACTCGCTTTTTCTGACCGAAGGATAAAGCAGAGATTGGCCAGTTGCGGTACGGATAAAGACCACAAACTTTCAAAGTATCATAGACCTTAGTGCGAATAGTCTGCTCATCATAACCACGTAGACGCAAGCCTAGAGCTACTTCGTCAAAAATCATTTTTTGTGAAATCATCTGGTTAGGATCTTGCATGACATAACCAATCTTATCGGAACGCTCTTTGATTGAAAACTGCTTAAGGTTATCACCATCAAATAAAATAAGTCCCTCATTGTCGATAAAGCCACAAATAATTCGACAAAGGGTGGTTTTTCCCGCACCATTTTGACCGACTATTGAAACAAAATCGCCTTGATTGATTGTCGCTGTAACGTCATGTAAAGGATGAATCTGCAATTTACTATAACGGTGGCCGACGCCTTTGAGTTCTAATAGAGGATGAGTCTCTTCTTTTTCACCACTTAGGGTAATGTTGTTTTGCCATTCTTGCAATTGCTTAGCAATTGCAGGATCTTGGGGCAAAGCAGCGACTGAAGTTAGGTCCGGAATACGCGTAAGGTCGACGTTAGCTTTTTTTAAGGCATTTAAATAAAGAGGACTACGAACACCAACGTCTTCTAAACAATTCTCATGTAATAGATCATTTGGCTTCTTATCAGCTACAATTTCACCATCATTAATTAGGATAATGCGATCTATAGGCTGACTCAAAACTTCTTCTAGACGGTGTTCAATAATGATTACTGTCGCATTTAATTCTTTTTGAATGCGATCAATTAAAGCCATCGTTTTCATTCCTGAAGCTGGGTCTAAATTAGCAAGTGGCTCGTCAAAAAGTAAAATTGGTGATTCATCAACCATGACACCAGCTAGAGCAACAATTTGTTTTTGACCACCAGATAGATTTTGTGGCGCCTGCTTTAATAAATGCTCAATCCCTAATTCATCAGCCCAGCGATGAACAACTTGCTTCATATGATTTTGTGGTTGGCAGTCGTTTTCCAAAGCAAAAGCAATGTCTTCACCAACAGTTAAGCCGATAAATTGACTGTCAGTATCTTGTAGGATAGTTGAGGTGGTGAAAGAAAGATCAAATAGGTTAGTGTCTTTAATATTCTTGCCGTTAATAGTGCATTCACCGGTGATCTCACCAGTATCTAGATTAGGAATTAGGCCGTTAATACAGCGGCCAATGGTCGATTTACCTGAACCTGATGGTCCAGCAATTAACAATTTTTCACCTTGTTTGATAGTTAGATTAATCTGTTTTAGTGTTGGCTTGGCCTGACTGTCATACTTAAATGAAAAATCTTTGAATTCAATAATTGTTTTAGGCATTGTTTAATTCTCCTTGCGCAAGCTGCCTTTTTTAATCTTGGTTCCAGCATAAGCTTTAAGTAGGAGCGTGCCAATGACCATAATTGTAATACCATTAGAAAGCGTAGCCGAAATTCCTTGGACAAAAACTTTGTTAGCAGGTTCACTATAGATGATAATGTCACCGATTGGTGCAACTACAATCCAGGCGAGAATATTGGCAATAATTTGAATGATATTAAAAAAGATTATTTGTTTAATACCAAAAATACCATTTTTTAAGTCTAAGCGTTTGGCCGCTAAACCGATGATCCAGCCTAAAACAGCAGTAGCTAATACCCAGCTCCACCAAGTCTGCCCGTACATAATGAAATCAGACAAAGCATGTCCAATAAAGCCGACAATAAAACCGACCTTAGCGCCATAGATTGACGCAAAAAGAGCCAAAAAAGGAAAGACTAATTCAATATTTGTGTTAGGAATAGGCGTAGGAATCGATGTGAAACGTGCTAAAATAACATAGATTGCCGATCCAATTCCGATCGCTACAACATTTTTAACTGATAAACCCTTAGTATGCATATTTTTCTCCAAAATTTAGTATATTTACAAGGTATAATTAGTAAGCGGTAACAGTCAAGCTGATTGGGAGATTCAATCTATTTAATAAATTTGTAGAAGAATTACTAAGAGGGTATCCTTATATTAAAGAAAAGAATTTATAAATTAGAGGTAAAAAATGAAGCAGGATGAATTAAAGAAAATTAACCATGAAATAGGTTCGTATGTTGCTAAGGTAACCAAGACAATTTGGGTTGACGATAGGACATTGCAGATTGCCACAATGATGATTGATTCTTATGGCGATACCGTATATGTTTGGGTTGAGGAAGCCGATGATCATTGCCGCGTTAGTGATGGCGGACGAATTCTATTTAAGCTAGATCCTAATGAAGAAGATAAAGAGTTATATGAAACTGCGGAAGATATTGCGCTAGGGTCAGGTTATGAATTTGATGAAAAACACTGTGAGATTTTTGTTGATGTTGATCGCAAGAATGTGGCTCAGGCGGCAATGAAACTGGCACAATTACAAGTAGCAATTTCATATTTGGGCTAAAAAAGACATCCCTAAGTTTTATTTGATTAGGGATGTCCTTTATTTTTAAGTCATTTCGAAAAACTTTAGATATTTGCCATCCTTCCTAGGTTCACATCTTGTGGCTTTTTACCATTGAGGTCAAAATTAGCAATTGCTTGTGCCAAAGCCATCATTGATACAACATCTGGAATACATTCATCAATTCTAAACTCCATAATTCTCACCTCCCAGTCATTGTAAATACAACTTTAGTAATTGTTAATCAGTACATAACAAATTTTAGCATAGAAAAAAACAGCCAGTTTTTGGCTGTTTTTTCTATTTTTTATTGCTATGTTGCATAAAAATAAAGAAGGCAGAAATAATATTAACAATCACAGCAGGTAAGGCTAGAGCAGCGGTAAAGCCATATAGTGCATTACCAATTACTCCTAAAATTGGCCCAATTAGTGAGATATTAATGTTATGCGATTGCACTACTGCAACGGCATTAAGGATCACGCCGAACCAGGCAAATAAGTAAAATATTAAAGCTATTCTAGCAGTGAAGTCAGCTCCAAGGATGGCAAACCAAGAGCTAATGAATAACACACAATTGATCAGGTTCAGTGCACCAATCCATAAATCATATCTAGATTTTTTCATTTTTTCTCCTCATTATAAATAGTCTATCTCTGTATTACTTTAGCGAATTAATCGATATTTTGCAAAACGCGTTGGGCAATTGCATCATTAGTTACTAGATGAGTAATGATACCGCTACGTAAGGCGCCAAGGAGTGCCTCAGATTTAAAGCGATTGCGGACGACACAAAAACGAATTGGCGTTTTCATAATGTCATTCATGCTGATACCACAAATGTGTTGTTCGAAGTCAGGGAAAAATTCACCTTTAATATTATATGGTCGTCCCATGATCATTCCAGCTACATCGCAGTCAGGAATGTCTTTAAATAGTTCAGGTCCATAATTTTCTTTCAAAAATTGATTAGCTTGAAATGATTGGAAAGTACTAAGACCAGTGAAAAGCATGTCTAAGTGATGATAACAATTTTCAATTACTTTAAAATAAGGCTCATGTTTCAAGGCAGGCATGATCTTTGGATTTAGTATATAAAGTGGAGTTGGCAGACTTAGACTATGGGAATGCAATTTTTCTGCCGCATCTTGGGCCAATGGATTCTTCCTGCGGTTAGAATTAATTGGTTGACCAAGTAATTGAATAAAGTAAAGTTGCTCTAAGTCCTGCTCAAAAAAGTCGTTGATCACGCCATGCATTGTTGCACCCCAACTAATACCAGCGATTTTTGCTTGCTTTAGATAGGTTTCAATTTGTTTAGCAGCGAAGTTAACTACGGCTTCACTATTTTCATCGCGGTTGCCGGTAGTTTCGACAATAAAAGCTTCTTTTAATCTGAATCTTTTCTGAAATTCTCTCTCTAGTACCTGATTGCGTTTGATTCCACGCGAGATTTTAATTTTAACAATTCCACGGTTACGCGCGTCTTCTAGTGCTTTAGCGATTAAATATCGCGATAAATCATATTTTTGTGAGATATCAGCAATATTAAGCTGACTAAGGTAAAAGTCATGAGCAATGTTAGCAAGTTGTTCATCAGTTAATTGAGCCACTTTAAATCATCCTTTATTTCAAAATAACTTATATGTCTATTATAAATTTAAAATAATAAAAAGGAGCAGCAAATTTTAAAATATCAAAAATTATGATGAAGTTCCTGTGGTAGAATATAATGGTTATAATTATGCGAACTATGTGAGGGAAAGTAATAATAGCATGAGTGAAATTGATCGAGAACATCATTTATCAGAAAAACATCATATGAAGATTCTGTGGGAGGAATTTTTCAAGAGCGATAATAATACGATGGCGCAGGATGCAACATTAGTTGAAAAGACCTCGATTGTAGGTCGAGTAGGTATTATGCTTTTAAGCTGTGGTACAGGTGCTTGGCGAGTACGTGATTCAATGGATACGGTTGCCAGAACCTTGGGCATTACCTGTTCAACGGATATTGGATTAGTGTCAATTGAATATACCTGTTTTGATGTTGATAATGAATCATATTCCCAGACTTTATCGTTACCAGCAACAGGTGTGAATATGACTAAGTTGAATGAAATGGAAAAATTCGTTCGGCAATTTGAAAAGGGACATGGGGAATGGACTATCGGTCAAATTCATAAACGCTTACGGGAGATTTCTCAGCAAAAGTCAGCGTATTCTCCGTTAATTTCGGGACTTAGTTCAGGCTTGGCCTGCGGCGGCTTTATTTTCTTATTAGGCGGCGGTCTTCCTGAGGTGATCTGTGCTTTCTTGGGTGCAGCTTGCGGTCAATATATTAGAGCAATTATGGGTAAGCACAGGTTAACTTTGGTAGCCAAGATTGCGGTTGCGGTTGCCATAGCCTGCAGTGTTTACTTTATGAGTTTTCATGTAGGAGAAATATTATTCCACATTAACCATGATCATGCCTATGGCTATATTGGTGCCATGTTGTTCGTAATTCCGGGTTTTCCATTTATTACATCTGGATTGGACATGTCTAAGTTAGATATGCGCTCTGGGCTTGAACGGCTGACTTATGCGATTTTAATTATCGTAATTGCAACGATGGCAGGCTGGGCTGTAGCAACAATTTTGCGTTTGCATCCAGGATCTATGCCTAAGTTAAAAATTGATCCAGGGACGTTAACCTGCTTGCGATTGCTGGCTAGCTTTTGTGGGGTGTTTGGTTTTTCAATTATGTTTAACAGTCGACCACAAATGGCAGCTACAGCCGCGGTAATGGGAGCAATGGCAAATACATTACGTCTTAGCTTAGTCGATTATGCTCAGGTTGCTCCAGCTTTGGCAGCATTTATTGGTGCTTTAACAGCTGGTCTATTAGCAAGTATTGTAAGGAAAAAAGTTGGTTTTCCAAGAATTGCGATTACTGTTCCATCAATTGTAATTATGGTGCCTGGTCTTTACATGTATCGAGCTGTATTTAACTTTGGAATCACGAATATTAATATCGGGGCTTATTGGATCGTAGAAGCGTTGATGATTGTCGTGGCCTTGCCATTAGGTCTTTTAGCTGCACGTATCTTAACTGATAAGAAGTGGAGACATGCAGATTAAATAAATTAAGGTAGAAAAAAGAGACAGATTTTTGGTCTGTCTCTTTTAGTTTGCGATTGTTAATTAATCATGTTTTCTTTTTAGTATAAATAGTTTGGCCTTATATATTAAATATTTATAATTTGATAATAAATAACTATTATATAGAAAATAAAAAACGGCGTGATATCAAACCACGTCATTTTAAATCTGTTATTATTTTTTCGCTTTATTTACTTGGCAATTGCTAATGCCGTAACAACAAAGGCAGCGATCATGGCAACTACAAAGCCAACAATTCCTAACAATATATTCATTTTTGTCATCTTCTTCTATGTAATTGTTATATTCTGTATGCGGTACATATATTTACTATAACACAAAAGAAGAAGAATAACGCAATAAATTGTAAGCGCTTTTTATTCTTTTAGATCAATAAAAGGAGCATGGCAGAATTTGGCTAAGTCTTCTGGGTTCAAAAAGACACTGCGGCCAACTTCACCACTAGAAACACCAATTTCAGGATTTCCTTGCATAGAGTCATCCAAATAGATAGGAAACTTTTCCTTAAAATAAATTCCGATAGGAGTATTAGCGCCATGTACATAACCAGTTGTTTTGGCTAATTTCTTTAAGGGAAGCATTTCACATTTTTTGTTACCAGAAACTTTAGCTAACTTTTTCATGCTTAAATGTTCAGTAACTGGTACAACACCAACCAATGGACCAGTTTTATTTCCTTCGCAGACGAGAGTTTTATAGACTAAACGCTCTTTGTCTTCTAAAATAGAAGTGTTCATTTGTGCAACTCCGCCTTTATCTTCGGAGACAGCAAATTGAGCTTGACGATACTTGATTTTATTTTGGTCTAAGATTTTTTCGACCAATGTTTTTTCGAGTTTGTTCTTTTTATTTTTCTTCTTTGACATATTTATCACCTGTTATCATGATAGCATTATGCAAAGAAAATCCCAAAGGAGATAATATTAATGAAATTACTAATTATTAAAATTGATACTAGTCATGAAGTTGAAGACGCTTTGAGCGTTTTTGCTTTAGATAATCTGAATGCATTGGGTATTGAATCAAGAAAGCGTAGCGACTTTGAGCAAGCAGGCTGGTTGCATGATTCTACTGTAGTTGAAATGGATGACATTAAAGACTTACCTAAGGATACATATTTCTATGCTTATTTTGATGAAGAAGCAGATAAAGACGCATTAGTAAAAAAATTCCAAGATAAGTTAAAGGAATTGAAGAGCTATGGCCTAGATGTAGGGGATGCCAAAATTACAACTTCATACATTAAGGACCAAGATTGGAACACGGCATGGCAAAAGTATTATCACGTGATTGATTTTTCACGTCACTTGGCAATTGTGCCTGAATGGGAAGATTACAACCCCGCTTTTAAGGACCAGCAATTAATTAAGCTTGATCCAGGCTTAGCTTTTGGTACAGGAAATCACAAAACTACTCAATTAGCAATGATGGGCCTAGAGAGAGCAATGGTTAAGCCAATGAATGTAGTGGACGTTGGTACAGGGTCCGGTATTTTGGCAATTGCTGCATCAAAATTAGGAGCAACTGACGTTTTAGCCACAGATATTTCAGATGAATCAATGACTGCAGCTAAACAAAATGCAGCCTTAAACGATATTAATAATATTCACACTCAAAAGACTAGTTTGTTAGCTGATGTTAAAGGCAAGTTTGACATCATTGTTGCCAATATTTTGGCAGAAATTTTACTAGACTTGATTCCACAAATGGATAGTCATTTAAACGACGATGGTCAAGTTATCTTTTCTGGAATTGACTACCTGCAATTGCCTAAGATTGAAAAGGCTCTAGACGAGAATGGCTTTAAGGTCGATTTAAACATGCGTCAAGGTCGCTGGATTGGACTAGCAATTACTAGAAAAGAAAAATAAATATGGTAAAATATTATCAATTAAATTAAACTTTGATGAGAGGCACAATCTTTTAATGAAAAAACTAGGAAATAAAATCGAAGCAATTCCAATTGTCAGGAAGTTGAATTCTCATCGCTGGATGTCACTTGTCTGGTGGAGTATTTTGGTAATGATTTTGCCGTATATCTTTAGCATTTGCCGTGTGCCGGTAGTGTGGCGAGAAGCAATTCTGTTTTTTATTATTAACAGCATCATTGCATACCATCTAGGCAATTTAATTATTAAACTTAACCTGTCCAAGTGGTGGATTTTCTTGTTACCTGTGCTTTTCTGCTTAGCAATGTTGCCACATTTTGCTTTGTATAATTTAATGTTTGGTTTAATTTACTTAATAATTGAAGCTTTTGGCTTAATGAATAAAAATATTTACCGCTAGAGGGGATGATCATAATGTCCAAATACATTGAAATGACGCATGATCAGGTAATTGATACCTGCAAAAAGTATATGAATAATGACCAGGTGGCCTTTGTTGAAAAAGCATATGAATTTGCCAATAAAGCTCATGCTGGACAGAAACGGGCGTCTGGACAGCCTTATATTATTCATCCAACGCAAGTGGCTGGAACTTTAGCTACATTAGGCTTAGATCCTGATACAGTTGCAGCGGGCTTTTTGCACGATACAGTGGAAGATACCCCAGTTACAAATGATGAGCTGAAGGAAAAATTTGGTGAAGATGTAGCTTTTATTGTTGATGGTGTAACCAAGTTAAACAAATATGAGTACAAGTCTCATCAAGAATTTTTAGCTGAGAATCACCGTAAAATGTTGATTGCCATGGCTCAAGATCTACGTGTAATTATGGTGAAATTAGCTGACCGTTTACACAATATGCATACTCTGCAACACTTACGACCTGATAAGCAGCGGCGTATTGCTTCCGAAACAATGGATATTTATGCACCGCTGGCTGATCGTCTAGGTATTGGGACAATTAAGTGGGAACTAGAAGATATGTCTTTCCACTACTTAAATCCCGAAGCCTATTACCGCATTGTTAACTTGATGGATGTCAAGCGAAGCCAGCGTGAAAAATATATTGCCGATACAATCAAGACTTTGAAGAAGACTCTAGATGAATTAGGCATTAAGTATGAAATTTATGGTCGTCCGAAGCATATTTATTCAATCTATAAAAAGATGGTTAATAAGCATAAAGATTTTGATGAGATTTATGACTTATTGGCCGTACGTGTAATTGTTAAAAATGTGCGTGATTGTTATGCTGTTTTGGGTGCTGTTCATACTGAATGGAAGCCAATGCCAGGTCGTTTTAAGGATTACATTGCTATGCCAAAGGTTAACGGCTATCAATCACTCCATACAACCATTATTGGGCCTGGTGGTCGTCCACTAGAAATTCAGATTAGAACTGAACAAATGCATGAAGTAGCTGAATATGGTGTGGCTGCACACTGGGCTTATAAGCGTGGTAATTTTACTGGTGTTGAGCAAAGTACCTCTGGTGAAAAGCTGGATATGGTAAGAGAAATCCTTGAATTAAAGGATGAAACTAAAGATGCCGGTGAATTTATGAAGTCTGTTAAAAGTGATATTTTTTCAGACAGAGTTTATGTTTTTACGCCTAAAGGTGAAGTATATGAACTACCTAAAGGTTCGGTTACGCTAGATTTTGCCTATGCAATTCACACTCAAGTTGGTAGTCATGCTGTTGGAGCTAAAGTTAATAACAAATTAGTTCCTTTGGACTATAAATTACGCAATGGCGATGTTATTGAAATTATGACACAGACTAATGCTGCGCCATCGCGTGACTGGGTTGACATGGTGAAGACTTCAAGAGCGCGCAACAAGATTAGACGCTACTTCAGAAGTCAGGATAGAGAAGATAGCATCCGGCATGGTGAACAATTGATTGCTGACATGTTGCGCGATGAGGATCTTTCACCCAAAGAATTTATGGCCAGGGATCGAATTGAAAAGCTATTAGAGCACTTTAATTATCACACTGCAGATGAACTATATGCGGCAGTAGGCTTTGGTGATCTTTCTGCTCAAGCAGTGGTTAATCGCTTGACGGTTGATTTGCGCCGTGAGGAAGAAAATCAAAAACAAAAAGAGCTGGAAGAAAAGATTTTGAATTCTGGACAACAAGCAATTCAAGAAGAACAACCTAAGAAGAATTCAAATACTACAATGAAGGTTAAGCATAAAAATGGCGTCATGATCCAAGGCGTTAGTGACTTAATGCTTCATTTAGCCAAGTGTTGTAATCCAGTTCCAGGTGACAAGATTATTGGGTATGTAACTAAAGGTCGCGGTGTAACTATTCACCGAACAGATTGCCGTAATATCACCAAAGAAGCTGAAGAACAAGGCCGCTTAATTGATGTTGAATGGGAAAATGTTGAGGAAAATAGTGTTCAATCCTTTAATGCAAATATTGAAGTCTTTGGTTACAATCGTTCCAATCTGCTTAGTGACGTTATTAATAAGTTGAACTCACTTACTAAGAATATTAATAATATCTCTGGTAAAGTAAACGAAGATAATGTTACACATATGTATGTCACAGTTGCTGTACGGAATGCAGATCAACTAGATGAAATTTTGAGTAAATTACGTGATATTCCAGACGTATACGAAACTAAGAGGTCAGATAATTAATGCGAGTTGTAATTCAGAGAGTAAATCATGCTCAAGTAGATATTGACGGTAAAACTGTGGGCAAGATTGGTAAAGGCTTTTTATTATTAGTTGGCATCAAAAATGGTGATGAATTGCCAGTAATCAAAAAAGCAGCTGATAAAATAGCTAAAATGCGTATTTTTGAAGATGAGGAGGGGAAGACTAACTTGTCTTTAAAGGATGTTAACGGAGAAATTTTGTCGGTATCACAATTTACGTTGATGGCAAATACTAAAAAAGGCAACCGTCCTAGTTTTGTTGATGCGATGCGTCCACCAAGATCGAAAGAACTTTGGGAAGACTTTAATCAAGAACTAGAAAATGACGGTTTCCACGTTGAGACTGGTGAGTTTGGGGCTGACATGCAAGTTAGTTTAGAAAACGATGGTCCATTCACGATTGTGTTAGATCTTTAGCGAAAAAATGAGACCGCAAAGGTTGACAATGTCTTGAGAAAAATATAAGCTAAGTAAGAATTATCGATGACAAAGAATGTAGATTAGCAATGATCTATTCAAAGAGACTGCTCGTTGTGGTGAGAGAGTAGATAGATCGCGGTCTGTGACACCTTTAACAGATAATGGATCGTTTGGCGAGCGTTAATCGCAGCAACCAAAAAGGTGGTACCGTGCTAATCTAAGCGCCCTTGATTAAGTTCAAGGGCGCTTTTTATTTTTAATCAAGTTATCAAAATATAAAAAGGATGATTAAATGAGAGTTCAAAAACCTAAGGGAACAGTTGATATTTTGCCTGATCAATCTGGTTCATGGCAAAAAGTTGAAGAAACTGCCAGAAATTTCTTCAATCGCGCAAATTATCGTGAAATTCGCACACCAAGTTTTGAAAACTATGAAATCTTTGCTCGTTCAAGTGGCGATAGTTCAGAAATCGTTGAAAAACAGATGTACGACTTCGATGATAAGGGTGGTCGCCATATTGCCCTTCGCCCAGAAGGAACAGCTGGCGTAGTGCGGGCTTATGTAGAAGACAAGATGTATGCGCCAGAAGTTGTTAAGCCATTTAATGTTTTTTATATGGAATCAACTTTTAGATATGAAAGACCACAAGCCGGTCGTCAACGTGAATTTCACCAAATTGGGGTAGAAAGCTTTGGCTCAAGCAACCCATTAAGTGATGTACAAACAATCATGATGGGACATGATTTATTGGGTGAGTTAGGCGTTAAGAATTACCAACTTCACATTAACACTTTGGGGAATGAGCAAGTACGTCAAGATTATCATGATGCTTTGGTTAATTATTTCACTCCTTTGAAAGATGAGTTATCAGAAGACTCACAAAGAAGATTGCGTGATAATCCATTGCGTATTTTAGATTCTAAAGATGAACGTGATAAGAAGTTCTTGCCTAAGGCACCTAAGATTCGTGAATTTTTGGATGACGATTCAAAAGCTAATTTTGAAGCAATCTTGAAGATGCTAGATCAACTTGGTATTGATTATGTAATTGATGATGATCTAGTACGTGGACTTGATTACTATACTGGAATTATCTTTGAATTTATGGTTGAAGATAAGAGCTTATGGGAAAGTGCAACTACTATTCTTGGTGGTGGTAGATATGATCACTTGGTAGAAGAATTCAATGGACCCGCTACTCCAGCCGTTGGTTTCGGGATTGGCGAAGAAAGATTGATGTTGGTGCTTGAAAAGCAAAATCCTGCATTATTCGAGAAACGCGGTATTGATTTCTTTATTACTAATATTGGTGACGGTACTGCACAAAAGGCAATTGAAATTGCACGTAGCCTTCGTAATCAAGGTTTTGAAGCTGACTTTGATGTCAATCAGAAGAAGTTAAAGAACCAATTCAAGAAGGCAGATCGTGAAGGTGCTAAGTATGTTATTACTTTAGGTGAAAAGGAACTGGCTAACGGCGTTTTGAATATTAAACGTTTAGCTGATGGCAAGACGATAGATTTAAGTCTTGAAGATCTAAATAACATGACTAAAATAATGGATGAATTGAAGGACTAGTAACAATGGAAAAGATCGAAAAAAGAACAGATTATTGTGGCAATATTACTGAAAAATACATCGGTCAAGATGTAAATCTCTATGGCTGGGTACAACGTGTACGTAACTTAGGTAACTTGGTTTTCATCGATTTGCGTGACCGTGAAGGCTTGGTTCAGATCGTTGTTAACAAAGATTCTGGTAAGAAGTTAATGGATATTGCCGATTCACTTGGTAATGAATATGTTGTTCAAGTTAAGGGGAAAGTTGTTAAGCGTTCAGAAGTTAACCCTGACATGAAGACTGGTCAAGTTGAAGTTGATGCAACTGAAATCATTATTTTAAACAAGGCTAAGAACCCTCCATTTGAAATTAAAGATGGAATTGAAGTCTCAGAACAAACTAGATTAAAGTATCGCTATCTTGATCTTCGCCGTCCAGAAGTTCAACAAGCAATTATTTTACGTTCAAAGATTTTGCGTGCTACTCATGAATTCTTTGATGAAAATGGTTTTATTGATATTGAAACTCCAATCTTAGGTAAGTCATCACCTGAAGGTGCACGTGACTACTTAGTACCATCAAGAATCTATCCAGGTAGTTTCTACGCTTTGCCACAATCACCACAACTGTTCAAGCAGCTTTTAATGGGTGCAGGATTTGACAAGTATTACCAGTTAGCTCGTTGTTTCCGTGATGAAGACCTACGTGGTGACCGCCAACCAGAATTTACTCAAATTGATATGGAAATGTCATTTGCTGATGAAGAAACTATTCAGAGTTATACTGAAGGTCTTTTGAAGAAAATTATGAAAGATGTCAAGGGCATTGATCTTAAAACTCCAATTAAGCGAATTACTTGGACTGATTCAATGAACAAGTATGGCTGTGACAAACCAGATACTCGTTACGGTATGTTGATTCATGACTTAAGCCCAATTTTCAAGGATAGTGACTTTAAGGTCTTCTCCGGTGCAATTGCTGATGGCGGTTTTGTTAAGGGAATTGCTGTTAAAAATGGTGCAAAAGAATACTCACGTAAGAAGATTGACAAGAAGGCTGACTTTATTAAACGTTTCCACGCTAAAGGTTTGGCTTGGGTTAAATTTGAAGATGGCGAATTTTCAGGCCCTGTTGCTCGCTTCTTGACTGATGAGAACAAAGAAGCTTTGAAGAAGGAATTTGATCTTGAAGGCGGCGAATTAGTAGTATTCGTAGCTGATAAGTGGAAGGTATGTTGTGATTCACTTGACCACCTTCGTCGTGAATTTGCCAAAGAAACTGGTATTGTTCCTAAGGGTGTTTATGACTTTGTTTGGGTTGTTGATTGGCCATTATTTGAATACGATGAAGGACTTGGCCGTTGGGTAGCAGCTCACCACCCATTCACTATGCCAGATGATGAAGGGGTTAAGTTGCTAACTACTGAACCTCATAAGGCTCACGCACGTAGTTATGATATTGTTATGAATGGTGATGAGATGGGCGGTGGCTCAATCCGTATCCACAAGCGCTCAATTCAAGAAAATATGTTTAAGGCACTTGGTTTCACTAAGAAACGTGCATATGAACAATTTGGTTACTTGATGGATGCTTTGGACATGGGCTTCCCACCTCACGCAGGTTTAGCTATCGGTCTTGATCGATTTGCAATGATGCTTGCTGATAAGGATAATATTCGTGACGTTTCAGCATTCCCTAAGAATGCTTCTGCTTCAGAACCAATGATGCATGCTCCAGCTCCAGTAGCTGATCAACAATTAGCTGACTTGGGGATCGAAGTTGAGGAAAAGTACCAAGACAGTGTAAAGGCAACTGAAGACCGTCTTGAAAAGATGGCTGCTGAAGATGCTGCAGAAAATTCAACTTGGGATAAGTAATAAATCAATATAATAAAAAATAAGTGATCTCGCTTTGATTGAGATCACTTATTTTTTTATCTGAATTATAAATTATTAACGAAATTACTAATCCGAGCTAAACTTTCTTTTAATTGCTCAGTTGATGATGCATAAGAAAGACGGACATAACCTTCACCGCCCTTGCCAAAGTAGCGACCAGGAGTGACACCGACTTTTGCTTTTTGAGCCAGCTCAAAAGCGAATTGTTCATCATTGGTGCCATATTTTTCGGGGATCTTAGCAAAAATGTAGAATGCTCCTTGCGGTGTGGCCATTTCAAAGCCCAACTTTTCTAAGCCAGATTGCATAAAGTTTAAACGTGCTTCGTAGATTTCACGTGCTTTTTTAGGATCGTTTTGACCATTGTTTAAGGCTTCGACAGCAGCTATTTGAACGTTATCAGTAACTGAAGTAACTAAAAATGAATTAATCTTGCGGATGCTCTTCATGATTTGTTTAGGGGCAGCAATATAGCCTAAACGCCAGCCAGTCATAGCATAAGCCTTGGATAAACCGGAAATCAAAATATTTCTGTCAGGGATGTATTCAGAAAGTGAGTGATGTTTGGCTTTGCCATAAACAAGTTCTGCATAAATTTCATCAGTTACAGAAAAGATTTTGTATTCCTTAATGACATCTGCTAAGGCTTTGAGAGCTGTGGCAGAATAAACGCGGCCAGTTGGATTAGAAGGATCAGTTAAAATAATTGCCTTTGCACCTTTACCGCGACCATTGAGAACATGACGTAAATGTTCAGCTGTTAAGATGAAGTCATCTTTTTTAGTATCGACTTGAATAGGGATTGCTCCAGTCATTTTAATTAGCTGAAAGTATAAAGCCCAAACCGGAGTAGGAACCAAAATTTTGTCACCGGGGTTAAGTAAGGTCATAAAGACATCATTTAATGCACCTGTTGCACCGACAGTGACACAGATTTCACTTTTTGGATCGTAATGTACACCAATTGAGCGGTCAAGGTAATTGCTAATAGCTTCAAGTAGTTCTGGCTTACCAGCTTGAGGAGCATAATGGGAATCATTAGCCTGAATATCACGAATTGCGGCATCTTTAATATGATCAGGTGTCGCTAAATCAGGTTCACCAATAGTTAACTTAATAATCCCAGAAATTTCAGAGACCTTTTGGTCAAATGCTCGAATTTTAGATGCGGTCAAGTTGTTTAGTCTCTCATTAATAGTTGAAGTTAAATCACTGGATAAATTTGGCATATATAAAGTTCCTTTCTGTATTATATAAATTTTAAATTACTCATTAATATAAAACAACTATTTTTAAAGCAACTTGTAAATTGAACAAAAAATAGGGAAGATGAAACTAATCATTTCCCTATTTGTTTTTAAGAACAGTATTCAAATTAGTATAAATTGCTGGCTTAGGCTGAGATTTATCTGGCATTTGCAGCCAATGAGGCAAAATTCCATTTAAAGGTTGAAGTGGCCTTTTAGTGGGCTGATGCAACTCAAGCTTCCTATCAACAATCTTGATTGTAGTGGCACTTTTATCACGTGGTACAGAGGATGATTGTGGTTTAGTGCAGGCCGATAAGCTAAGTAAGAATATAGTTAGTAAAAGTAGTTTTTGCATATTTTTCAATTTTTTTCCAAATATAACTCCCAACACAATATTCTACTATTTAAGTGGACAATGATAAAATAAAAATAAGTTTAGATGACGAGGAATGGTAAAATGAGTCGAATAACAATTTATATGACAGGTGGAATCGCTGATTATAAGGCAGTTAACGTTATCCGCGATTTAGAAAAAGCGGGTCATCAAGTTCAAATAGTAATGACTAAAAATGCAGAGCATTTTGTAACTACTAATACACTGGCTGCTTTAACAAAGTATCCTGTTTTGGATGATTTATGGAGCAAGGAAAATGAGTCTAGCATACCACATGTTCATCTAGCGCGTTGGACAGAGTTAGCTCTGGTTTTACCAGCGACTGCAAATTTTATTGCTAAAATGGCAACGGGAATTGCTGACGATGCAGCTAGCACTACAATTTTAGCTACAAGTGCACCTAAATTGGTTGTACCAGCCATGAATGACCAAATGTGGAATAATCCAGCTACACAGCGAAATATAGCTTTTCTGAAAGAACATGGTGTAGAAATAATGGAGCCTGCAGTAGGGATGCTGGCAGAAGGCTATGCTGCTAAAGGACGAATGCCAGAGCCAGGAGCAATTGTGGCGTGGATCAAAAATTTCACTGAACAACAGAACGTTTTGCAAGGAAAAAATATTGTTATTACTGCTGGTGGTACTGAAGAAGCAATCGATCCCGTCCGCTTTATTGGTAACCGCTCTAGTGGGAAAATGGGCATTTCCTTAGCTACAGAAGCAGCAGCGATGGGAGCAAAAGTAAAGCTAATATATGGTAATGTAAGTATGCCTTTGCCACAAAATCCTAGGATTACATTAATTCATGTTTCTAGTAGCGAAGAAATGTTAGTTGCAGTCAAAAAAGAATTTAAGCATAGTAACGTTTTAATTATGGCTGCTGCAGTAGCAGATTGGCGCATGAAACAAGTTGCAGATCATAAATTAAAAAAGCAAGCTGATCAACAAACTTTGACTCTAACTTTAGTTAAAACGACAGATATTTTACGCGAAGTTGCTAGCCACAAGCAGCGAGGGCAGATAGTTGTCGGCTTTGCGGCAGAAACGAATAATTTGCTACAAAATGCTGCAAAAAAACTATCTTCAAAAGGTGCCGATATGATTGTAGCAAATGACGTTTCTAAAAATGTTTTTGGCAATGATGAAGACCAGGTAACGATTTTACAAAAAAATAAGTCAACTAAGAAATGGCCTAAAATGAGTAAGCAAAAGATTGCTCAAAAATTGTTGCAGCTTATTGCTCAAAAAATATAGTATTTGCATATAGCTAATAGTGAACTATATGATTTATATTGCTCTTGTAATCATTTTGTAATATAACATCTAGGCTTTTTAAAAATGTGATGAAAACTATAATGTGAAAACTAAAAATAATATTTAGTAAGTAAAATATGTTTTTTATCCTTGTTTAAATGATAAATGCTGGTATTATAGGTGTTGGGAATTAAGAGACTGAAGAGAAAGAGTTGATAGGACATCATCAGCCCTTTCTTTTTTTATAGGTTCAGTATAAATTCTTGTGTAAACGGCTGTGAGATTTAGGATGCCTTTCGGGATATTTCCATTAATCG
>NZ_PCYV01000119.1:0-327 GCF_002553785.1 Lactobacillus sp. UMNPBX15 | reverse complement strand
CAAGAAAGTCTATTATTATGGCTTCAAGGTCCACGCAATAGTAAGCGATGATGGCTATCTGCTTAACTATGCAGTTACTAAAGCGTCAGTACATGATGCCAAAGAGACAGTAGAATTGATGATCGATGCTCATCCAGCCAACCATTATCTTTTAGGAGATGAAGGTTATTTAGGCAAAAATCTAGCTACTAATCTAAAGCGCATGGGATATGTGCTTTGGACGCCATATCGTAAAAATATGCAAGGAGCTAGAAGGCATAATGATCATCAATTGATGGCAATTAGAAGAAGCATTGAAAGCGACTTTTCTTTGCTTAGTTATTACAA
>NZ_PCYV01000118.1:0-350 GCF_002553785.1 Lactobacillus sp. UMNPBX15 | reverse complement strand
TTGCTATATGACCAAACCAAATATACATGGATTGTCGATAAAATTCCACGGATTGTAGAAACCCGTGAACACTTTTCGAGTTTTGTACCTAAAAAACGAGACAAAATCTGAGTTTTTGTATCATTTTCTAGGTCGATGCCCATTTTTTTTACCTTTTTCAATCTTCGCTCATATTCTCGTAAAGTCCCCTCGGCGCGACCTTCAGCACGCATATCTTCTAAAAATTCTTCGATTTTTTCCATTTGCGTAAATATAGAAATTGGTCGTGTGTCTACAATGAATCTTTGCCAGTGGGCCGAATTGCTTCAGATAGCTTGATAACAGCATTTGTAAGCCCATCTAGTTTGGTC
>NZ_PCYV01000117.1:0-351 GCF_002553785.1 Lactobacillus sp. UMNPBX15 | reverse complement strand
AACCATTAATGCTGTTGGAGTTGCTAAACCTAATGCGCACGGACAGGCAATGACAATTACTGAAACAGCAAATAATAATGCTTGAACAAATGTTGCGCCAACAAAGGAATACCAAATCATAAATGTCAAAATAGCAATAATCATTACTGCTGGGACAAACACATTTGAAATCTTATCTGTTAAGTTCTGGATAGGAGCATGACTGGTTTGCGCTTTTTTTACTAGGTCAACAATTTGGGCAAGCATTGTATCCGCTCCAACCTTTGTGGCTTTAAAAGTAATCGTCCCATTATTATTAATTGTTGAACCAACAACAGTATCGCCAACTTTTTTCATTACCGGCATACTTTC
>NZ_PCYV01000116.1:0-352 GCF_002553785.1 Lactobacillus sp. UMNPBX15 | reverse complement strand
TCAATCCAGTAAATATTACTACTGATGCAGAAGCTGTTAAGGCTGAACTTAAGAAGCAAAACATTACTGTTGACAATGCTGGTAACTTTGAAGCACCTGATACCTTCACTGTAACTTTGAATGCTAAGTCAAATGTTAACGGCAAGACTGCTTCATTACCTGTAACTGTTTCAGTTCCAAACGGTAAGAAGACTACTGTTGACAGCCAAACCAAGACTATTATGCACAACGCTTACTACTACAAGGAAGACGGTACTACTCGTGCTAACAACGACAAGGCTAAGCGTTACGAATCAGTAACTGTTGCTATGTCAACTAAGAAGATTGGCGACAAGAACTTCTACGAAGTAAT
>NZ_PCYV01000115.1:0-355 GCF_002553785.1 Lactobacillus sp. UMNPBX15 | reverse complement strand
AAGAAGGCAAACAGCAAGGGCTAGCTGTGTTATAATTTTGAATGAAATGTTTTAATACAACGAGGAGAAAAAATGAGTATTTCTTTAAATACCTGTATTTTAATTTTAAAAGAGCATCATTTACTTAAGTCAAGTGCAGTACAAGATACTGTAGCAACCAAGATGGAATACGTGTCATATGATTCACGTGATATCCAAACTAACACTTTATTCTTCTGTAAAGGTGCAGGCTTTAGACCAACATATTTATCAATGGCTAAAGATAATGGAGCAATCTGTTACGTAGCTGAACAACCTTATCCAGAAGGTAAAGGGATGCATGCATTGATCGTACGTGACGTATCAAAGGCAATGG
>NZ_PCYV01000114.1:0-362 GCF_002553785.1 Lactobacillus sp. UMNPBX15 | reverse complement strand
TCTCAATTCGGCCAATCGGTTCTGATAAGTTTGGGACCAAGACAGAGATGAAGAACATCAACTCCTTTAACTATGTTCGGAAGGCCCTCGCATTTGAAGAAAAACGGCATCAAAAAGTATTGATGGCTGGTGGACACATTGGTCAGGAAACACGTCGTTATGATGAAGCGACTGGTGAGACTATTCTGATGCGGACAAAGGAAGGTTCTGATGATTACCGTTACTTCCCAGAACCAGACTTGCCACCAGTAAACGTTAGCGATGAATGGATTAGCGAAATTGAAAGCGAAATGCCAGAAATGCCTGTTGAGCGTCGTGAGCACTATGTTAAGGACCTTGGCTTAACTGATTACGATGCGATG
>NZ_PCYV01000113.1:0-365 GCF_002553785.1 Lactobacillus sp. UMNPBX15 | reverse complement strand
CTTTTTTCTTTTCATTTATGACAATGATAATTGCCGTGCTAAAACATCATGGCCGAATTGCGGTCGATTTCCTATTAAGCTTAGGAATTATGGCTTTAATCCGGGGACTAATTGCCGCCCACGGTCAGCCGTATGAAATTCTTACTAATTCGATTGCCATTTTATTGTTAATCATCGGCATGGTAATATTGAAACACTTTATGAAATAGGAGTCTTAATAATGAAGAACGCATACTTAATTCATGGTACGTCTACCCGTGATGATGACTGGTTTCCATGGCTCGAAGAAGAAGCAAAACCAGTAATTACCCTTGATCGGATATGGCTACCAAATCCCTTTAATCCCCAACAAGCTGAATGGGATC
>NZ_PCYV01000112.1:0-367 GCF_002553785.1 Lactobacillus sp. UMNPBX15 | reverse complement strand
CTCTGCTTTCATCATTGATCACCTCCTGAGGAATGTTCCTCTAATGCTTTTTTGATAAAAGTGTTATCGACAACATCCTTCACATCAATCTTCTTATCTATCGCCTTTGTTCGAAATTGAAAATCTGCTGTTTCCTGCTGCGCTTTCACAATGTCGTCACTGATGACCTCATTCAGAGGTTCAGTATTTTTCAGCACATTTTCGACGACCTTTTTATCGAGATCTTTAATGTCAGAATACAAGTCCGCTGCTTCATCCAGATGTTCCTTTTGCCATACAACGGCTTTATTAAACACCTTCAGAAAACGGACCACTTCGTCTGGATGCTCTTCTGAAAACTTTGTTCTTACTAAAGTAAAACCCGGTG
>NZ_PCYV01000111.1:0-368 GCF_002553785.1 Lactobacillus sp. UMNPBX15 | reverse complement strand
CCTGGTTTGACGAAACTGATTTTTTCTCCGATGTGATACTTATTTTTTAGCAAATAAGAAAGAGCAATTTCTTTATTGTTTTCTGGGAAATGGCCCTTAATTCATAGCTTGAGAGATTATTTGACTGAGAGAATACCCGCAAGACATCTTGCTTATTTTTGACTTTTACATCTTGCAGATAGCCAAAGGTAGCCTGCTTAATTTCAGGGAGATTTTGAATGGTTGCTCGATCAGTTGAATTAATTCCGTAGTTGGAACTAACGGTGACATCGGCTAAATTGTGCTTAGTAAAAAAGTCCGCACCTGTTGCACGCATATCGGGGCCGGCTATTTTTAGTCCTACGAAGGCAAAAGTACCTAAACCAATT
>NZ_PCYV01000110.1:0-368 GCF_002553785.1 Lactobacillus sp. UMNPBX15 | reverse complement strand
ACGCCGACAAACATACCGCCATTGTAAATGATTCCGGAGATGCTGCCACCTGTAATATTCATGCTGCTAAGCAAAATTGGTAAGAAAATACTAATACCAAAGAATGAAAATGCTTGGCAAGCATAAAAGATACCACCAACTAAAGTGCGGCGTAAATATTTCTTAGAGAATAAAATTCCCCAGGCAATATCTTTAGGCGCTTTCTTTTTCATAAATCGTTTAGGCAAGCGCCATTTGTGTCCCATGTGTTTACTAATGATTTTGTTTGCTTTCTTAACTTTACCTTTACTTGCGAGCCAAGTAGGAGAAGCGGGAAGCGGAAAGAAACTTCGGAATAAAGCGGTAATAATTGCTGGAACGGCACCGGT
>NZ_PCYV01000010.1:0-54364 GCF_002553785.1 Lactobacillus sp. UMNPBX15 | reverse complement strand
TCTTGGTCTTAGAAGATGTTGGAATTGTCATGTTCTTAATAGCTTGAACACCATTTTCCTTAGCAGTGTTTACTGCATCATTAGTTGTAGCTTTATTAATGTCAGCAATTGCGTCATCAGCAAGTTTTTGTGCTTGGTTAACTAACGCGGTTTTTTCTTCAGTAGTTAAGATAGCAGAGTTATTAATGCTTGCTTTCTTAGCTGTTGCAGCATCATTAATAGCCTTTATTGCATCCGTAGCGTTCTTCTTGACACCATTAAGTTCGTTCCAAGCATTATTTTCAGCATCAGTAAGCGCTTTTACCGTCTTTAGATCTGCATAGGTACCATTACTTTTGTTAACTTTACCACCTTCTACAGAAATTATATTATTTACTGCTTTTGTCGCATTGTCATAAGCTAATTTTTTATCTGAATCAGCATATTTATAACTATCTGAAGCCTTAGTTGTATCGACTTTATGATCAGTAAAACTGCCATCAGAAGCATACTGTCCGATACTATTACCAAGATTTTTCATAGCATCGTTTAAAGAATTTCCTTCATTAGCAATATTCTTTAAAGCATCAGAGTCTGTAATGTTATTTTGAATTTTATTCCGCAAAACATTAATTTGAGCATTATTTAAATAGTCGGTCTTAATATTATTAGCCATATAATTATTGGCATCATCCCAATTAGGAATAATATCTTTAGCTTTTAATGGTTTACCATCTGCATTCAGTGCTCTCTGCTCACCATATAAGCTAGAAAACATGTTATAGTAGCCATTCTGATAAGAATAAATATTAGCTGAGATTCCTGAGAATTGTTGATTTTTCGGACCTGAAATTAAATCTATTTCATGAGAGTCTGTGTGTTGCGTAGTAAAGGAAATAACATAAGAAGAATGTTGTGATAGATCAACCCCAGCCCACGCAAGTTTACTTTGGTAACCATGTGACTTAAATTCCATTGCTTGGTTAAAGTTAACACTGTTAAATACGCCATTAGAATTAAATTCATTCCGTGTGTCATAAATGATTGGGATTTGGGCCTTAGGGTCATTAAGGTCCTTAGAATCTAAACCGTCAACTCCAGTTTTATTTTTAATTATAAAATTATTAAAATGAAAGTCATGAACGTCACCTAGATAAGGGGTCGTCCCATCATATGCATTATTATAATAAACCTCATTACCATTATTGAAAAAGTAAGTCTGCCATAAGTTCGTTTTACCAGAACTAGTATCAGTAGTGAAATAGTATGAGGGTTGCAAATATCTATTGTCATAAGCTGGCAAGGTTTTACTATTATTAATTAAACCAGTATTTGGATCAACATCTGTCTTAGGATTAAATGAAAAGTCTACTTCAGCTGGTGGATTTTTTATTGTAATGTCAGTAGCGCTATTGCTACCGGGCTCAAATTTATAATATGTATATTTTTGATTAGGATCATTAATTACTTCCATATCAACATTATCAACGATTTGGTAGTCATTAGTGAGAGCAATACCAAATTTTGCAGAAACTAACCCACTTGGGCTACTGCCAGCATTTTGTAATCCCTGATGAGGGAAGAAAACAACAGTCCAACGGGTCTTACCATTTCCTAAATCTTCTTTAGAAATATTGATATTATTTTTAGTATCTTCAGCTGTCGTTGCCGTTTGCCCACGAGCAGTACCATTAGCTTGAATATCAGCAGCATGGTAAACGTAGTCATTACCATAAATAGTTACAACCTTGTAATACTTTCCATCTTTACCTTGATAGATATTAGAACTGTAGTTATCTGAAGAAGTTAGATTAGTCTTATTGGCCAATTCTTGATTTTCTTTAGCTGGCTGATCATTAATGTTATTTTGATCTACATCTGCTCCACTTCTGTCAGTACCAGTACCAGTATCAGTACCAGTATCAGAAGCTGCCATTAAGTTCATAAATGCTAATTTTGCTGCTGATTTAGCTGCTAATGATTTAATATCAGTGTGAGCGCTGCCTTGCGTCTTTGGTGCAGATTGTGAGGTTGTCGCAGCTTCTGCAGAATTATTAGCTGTTACATCGTTACTTGCACCATTTTGTTGAACTTTTTCTGTTGCACTAGTTGTTTTCTGAGTATTAGTGTTATTTTGATCTACTGTAGCTGCTGATTTTGCTGCTGATGATTTAATATCAGTGTCAACGCTACCTTGCGTCTTTGGTGCAGATTGTAAGGTTGTCGCAGCTGCTAAAGTTTGTTGCGAATTACTGTTTGGTGAACTATTGGTAACGCTTTCTGTGGTTGCTGCCTTTACAGAATGATTTGTAAAGTTAATTCCAAAAATGGTTACTCCTAATAATACGGAAGCCACACCAACGTTAAGCTTACGTAAACTATAACGCGGTGTCCGCTTAGTTTCTAAAAATTTAAGTCGCTTCATCATTATTCTTACTCCCCAATTTAATAACTAGTAGTGTATTGCAGTACACCAGAACAAGAGTGCTACCGTTAAGTTATCAGCCTAATTGCTGAGTATAATATTTCTTCAATCTGATAATATTATAACACCGTTTCGCGACTTTGATGACCGCTTGGCCCTCGAGCCGGGCGGCTTTTCTGTTTGCAGTCAACTTACCAGATAGTAAAAGAGACTAACCGCAAAGGCTAATCTCTTTTCAAACACTAAAATTATTCAAGTTCGCGATTGAGAGTAGTGAGACGCAATCTCACTGCTCTCTTTTCATATATTGTGGTACTAGAAATAATGTTTAAATTTAAATTATAACTCTAAGTCGTTTCCTTCATGAAGTACTGACTTTTTAGCTTGAATCTTTGATACGGAGATGGTTCTTCATTGCCTTTTCCGCTTAATTTCGGTTTCCTTATCCCGTTCGGTGTAACTGAAGTTGATGAATCCTTTAACGGCTTCATCGTGCAATGACCCCCTCATGTTTGCCGTCCCGGCAAAATAAATTTTCAGCCTTCGGTTGCGACCGAAAACGGCTGACTAAATTTATGAATCGTCGGGTTAGTTTCTGCTCAGCATTAATTGATATATACCAATTTGTTAATTATATTATATACTGCTTGAAAGGGCGGCCTGATAGTCTTCCCTTTACCCTAGCGACCGATCAGATATTGCATTCGAGAATGAGTACCTTGAGATTTCATTCAAGGTCATTTCGAGATTTCATATCTGATTTACTTATATTTTCGTCATAAGTAACAACAACGATCAAACAGACTGCTCCGTTTGGATTTCAGCATTTCTTTTGTGTCAACAAACAGAAACAAAAAATGCCCCACCTATCACTGACGATAAGTAGGACAACAGTCACTTACTTTTAACCCGTGTTTTTTACTAATATTGCCCCTCTTCAAATGCTGTCATATTGGGGTTCCCTCTTCATGTTAATATATTAAATTACTCCCATTCAATCGTTGAAGGTGGCTTACTCGTCACATCGTAAACTACGCGGTTAACGTTATCTACTTCATTGACGATTCTATCTGAAATGTGACCAAGTACATCCCATGGAATTTGGGCAAAATCTGCAGTCATCCCATCAATTGAGGTTACGGCACGAATACCAATCGTATAGTCATAAGTACGTCCATCGCCCATTACTCCAACGGAGCGAATACCTGGAAGAACAGTGAAGTATTGCCAGATCTTTTCTTGTAAACCTGCCTTCTTGATTTCTTCTCGTAAAATCGCATCAGAATCACGCACAATCTTAAGCTTGTCTTCAGTCACTTCACCAAGAACACGGATACCAAGACCAGGGCCTGGGAATGGCTGACGCCATACTAAGTCATGTGGAATGCCCAGCTTTTCACCAAGTTCACGTACTTCGTCCTTGAACAACTTACGCAGTGGTTCAATCAGCTTGAAATGCATGTCCTTAGGAAGACCACCAACGTTGTGATGGGACTTAATCGTTTGGGCAGTGTTGGTACCTGACTCGATAACATCAGTATAAAGCGTACCTTGAGCTAAGAAATCTACATCCTTTAACTTCTTAGCTTCTTCGTTAAAGACCTCGATGAATTCCTTACCGATAATCTTACGCTTCTTTTCAGGATCAGTTACACCTTTCAACTTGTCTAAGAATCTCTTTTGGGCATTAACCCGAATGATGTTAACACCAAGATCCTTGTTCAAGGCTTGCATTACTTGATTGCCTTCGTCTTTACGCAGCATTCCGTGATCAACAAAAATTGCAGTTAATTGATCACCGATTGCTTTGTGTAAAAGAGTAGCAGTAACGCTAGAATCTACACCACCCGAAAGACCTAAGATGACTTTCTTGTCGCCGACTTCTTTACGAATATCATCAACCTTCATGTCGATGAAGTCGTTCATGGTCCAGTTAGCCTCAGCACCACAAACCTCAAAAGCAAAGTGCTTCAAGATGTCTAAACCGTATTCTGAATTGCGCACTTCTGCGTGGAATTGGATACCATAAAACTTTTTATCTGGATTAGCAATTGCCGCAATTGGACAGTTTTTGCTTGAGGCAGTTACTTCGAAGCCCTTTGGAGCTTGAGTTACCAAGTCGCCGTGGCTCATCCAAACGTATTGCTTTGAAGGCAAGCCATTGAACAAAATACTGTCTGGATCTTCAACCGTAATGTTGGCGCGGCCATATTCCTTGTTTTCAGCTTGTTCAACTTTACCGCCTAAGTCATGAGACATTAATTGCATCCCGTAACAAATACCCAAAATTGGAATACCCAACTTAAAGATTGCAGGATCAACCTTTAATGCACCATTATCGTAAACACTGTTAGGACCACCTGAGAAAATGATTCCCTTAGGATTGATCTGTTTAATCTTCTCCATGGAAAGATCGTGTGGTAAAAGTTCAGAATAGATACCAAAGTCACGAATACGGCGGGTAATTAATTGGTTATATTGACTACCGAAGTCAAGCACAATAATTTTATCAAAATCGTCTAGATTCTTAGCCACTATTTACTCCCTCTTTTCAATTACGCATTTTTAACTAACTCTACTAGGAAAAATTAAAAAGGTCAATCAAAAAGTTAAAAATAGCCATTCATTGTTCGGCTTTTATCTTGAGCAACCAGCAGTTGCAACCGCTAGTTGCGTCTAGTGCAAGCAGAAAGTTCTTGTCTGCAACCAGGCTTCTTTGTAAATTTGAATTAATCAAAAACAGAAAAGACGATCAATCATGAGATTAGGTCAAAAAATTGCGGCATTACGCAAGAAAAATCATCTTTTTCAAGAAGCACTAACTGAAAAGATGATCGTCAGCTTAATGAGGCAGAGCTAACAGAAATTAAACAAAAGAAGGCACAATACACTAAATCCTACACTGCAATGACAATTACAGCTACGGTTTTATGCATCATTTCTGCTATCCCGCTTCTATGCGGCGTGTTCTTTACTCAGCTACTAAATGGCAGCCAACTAGATCAATTAATGACTGGCTTAGTCGCTGGCACTTTAATACTTATTGCCATCGGTGTGTTCTTCTTTGTCAAAAGTAATATCATTATGGACAGCTACAACATTTTATTACAAACAGATGATTACACTCCTAAGAAAAACTTGGTCGCAAGATTATGAACAAATACGCCACACTCTATTGGTTAATAGCAGTCTTACTTTATCTAGGATATAGCTTCATTACCAATGATTGGGAACGCAGCTGGATCATCTGGCCAATCGCGGGGATCTTATATGGCATTATCGAAAAGATCATCAGTCTGTGCCATAACGATATCGCAGCTGAATAATTTTTACTATAATCGAACATTAATCCTTAATTTTCCACTTGTGTTCGGCAATATATTCTGTTAAGATTAAGCCAACACAAATATCTATATATCGTCGAAATAAGGTCGACAGTCTCTACCCGGTACCGTAAACACCGGACTATAGGTGAATGAAAGTTAAGAATAATCTTAAGGACTTCTTTTACCTGTTTTAGGTAGAAGAAGTCCTTATTTCTTTCTTGAGGAGAATAATATTGAAGGAATTAGTAGATCGAATTAAACAAGATGGTGAAGTTTTACCCGGAAATGTGCTTAAAATTAATTCATTTTTGAATCACCAAGTTGATCCGCAACTAATGATGCATGTTGGTGAAGAATTTGCCCGCCTTTTTAAAGATGAAAAAGTCGATAAGGTCTTAACTTGTGAAGCATCTGGAATTGCCCCTGGCGTAATGGCAGCCTATCAACTGCACGTGCCAATGATCTTTGCCCGAAAGAAAAAGCCATCTACTTTGAATGATGCAGTTTATTGGGCTGACGTCTTTTCTTACACCAAGAAGGTCAACAATAAGATCTGCGTTGAAGAAAAATTTTTGCACCCAGGCGAACATATCTTAATCATCGATGACTTCGTTGCCCACGGTGAAGCAGTCAAAGGCATGGTTAACATCGCCAAGCAAGCCGGCTGTAACATTGTTGGCGTTGGCGCTGTTGTTGCAAAAACCTTCCAAGGCGGAAGCGAATGGGTAGAAAAAGAAGGTCTACGTTTTGAAGCCCTAGCAAAAATCGATAGTTTTGAAAATGACCAAGTACACTTCGAGGGAGAAGAATAATTAAAAATGGCACAAAAAGAAGTTAGTCACAAAAAAGCTGCTGTCCTAGGTTTGCAACATTTGCTGGCAATGTACTCCGGTGCAGTTGCCGTTCCCCTTTTAATTGGTACGGCACTACACTTCAATAGCACACAGATGACTTACCTAGTTTCGATTGATATCTTCATGTGTGGTTTAGCCACTTTAATTCAACTATTCCGTAATAAATATTTCGGCATTGGCTTGCCAGTCGTTTTGGGCTGTGCAATTCAAGCGGTAGCTCCCTTAGAAATGATCGGGCAGAAGTTTTCAATTAACACGATGTATGGTGCCATTATCGTTGCTGGAATCTTCGTCTTTCTAATTGCTGGCTGGTTTTCAAAAATCAAAAAACTCTTCCCGCCAGTAGTTACTGGGACCTTAATTACAGTAATTGGGCTAACTTTAATTCCGGTCGCTTTCCAAAATATGGGCGGCGGAAACGCACAAGCCAAAGATTTCGGTGATGCGAAAAATTTAATCGCTGCCTTTATTACCATCCTCATCATCATTGCCATCGAAGTCTGGATTAAAGGATTCTTACGTTCCATTTCCGTTTTAATTGGATTAATTGTTGGTACTCTAATCGCTAGCTGCATGGGGCTTGTTTCATTAAAGCCAGTTGCCGAAGCTTCTTGGTTCCATTTGCCTCAATTTTTCTACTTCGGGGTGCCAGAATTCGAATGGTCATCTTGTTTGACCATGATCATCATTGCCTTAGTTTCCTTGGTCGAATCCACTGGCGTCTTCTTTGCCATTGGTGACCTGCTCCACAAAGATATTACCGAAGAAGACCTAAAAAAAGGTTATCGTGCAGAAGGATTAGCACAAATCTTCGGTGGGCTTTTCAACACCTTCCCTTACACTACTTTTTCTCAAAATGTCGGCTTACTTCAATTATCCGGTATTAAAACCAAGCGCCCTATCTATTGGGCTGCTGGTTTATTAATGGGAATGGGCCTTCTTCCTAAAATCGGCGCTTTAGTAACTATCATCCCTGATTCAGTCTTAGGCGGCGCTATGTTAGTCATGTTTACCATGATTGCCGTTCAAGGAATCAAAATGTTAACTAAAGTTGATTTTGAGAACAACCGCAATATTCTAATTGTAGCTATTTCAATTGGTATGGGACTAGGCGTAACTGTCTATCCGCAAATCTTCCAACCCCTTCCCCAAACCATTCAATTGTTCTTAGGCAACGGTATCGTCGTAGCCAGCATCTGTGCAACTCTGCTTAACCTATTATTCAACGGAAGAAGTGGTGCCAATAAGTAAAATACCTTTTCATTTCATAATTCCATATCATAATTTTCTATAAATATTCACGAACGACCGCTTAATGTGGTCGTTTTTCATTCTTCACCTTTTAAGCAAAAACTCTTTTATAATAGAAGTAACGTAATTTTTTTAAAGTGAGGGAATCCATGCCTAACTTAAACATTCAAAACCTTGAAAGCTACATCATGTTTTATGGTCGACAAAAATGTCAGCCCGATGAATTCTTTCAAGGTGACAATCTTCGTAAAAACGATATTTTTTATTACATTATTAGCGGAACTGGTACCTTTACTTCTAGTAGACACCACGCAGTCAAATTAAAAGCTGGCGATCTTTTTTACGTCCCGCGCAATCAAACTTGTTCTTTCCAAGCTGACCATGATGAACCCTGGGAATACTTCTGGATTGGCCTAGCTGGCAACGGCGTTAATGAAAGCATCAAGGCATCAAATTTACCTAATAAAAATTTCTTGCGTCAAATTCAAAAAACTGCCTTTTATCAAACCCTAGATGACCTTTATCAATGTTTGGCGAAGAAAAAGACCTTATTAAACAATTTAAAAATTTCAGCTTTAACCTATCAGCTCTTCTATCACCTAATCAAAGACTTCCCTAATCATCCACCAGTCCGCAAAACATCGAAAAATGATCAGTATCAAATTGCCATTAATTATCTTAATCAAAATTATACCGATCCTACCTGCAATATTGTTGAACTTTGTCATAGGCTAGGAGTATCACGCAGCTTTTTATATGCTTTGTTCAGAAAAAACACTAAATTATCGCCTCAAAAGTACCTCATGCAATTGCGCATGGAAGCCGCTAAAAAAGAATTAATTAATACCAAGCACAATCTAAGGCAAGTTGCTCAAAAAGTCGGCTACGGCGATGAATTTACCTTCTCCAAGGCATTTAAACGCTATAGCGGTGTTAGTCCAAATGCCTTTCGGGGAAATTAATTATATTCTTTGCCTTATCGGATTATTTTTGCATACAATATTATTAGGAAATAATTTAAACATAATAAAAGTAAAGGACTGATCCAATGAAACAAACAGAATGTACTACTATTTTAGTTGGTAAAAAAGCAACTATTGATGGCTCAACAATGATCGCTCGTAGTGAAGACGGTGGCCGCGTCATTATCCCTGAAGGCTTTAAGGCCGTTAATCCAGCTGACCAACCTAAGCACTACACTAGTGTAATTTCTAAACAAAAGATTGACGACGCTGATTTAGCAGAAACACCATTACGCTATACTTCAGCACCTGATGTTTCAGGTAAAAATGGTATCTGGGGCGCAGCCGGAATTAACGCTGAAAACGTAGCTATGACCGCTACTGAAACTATTACTACTAATTCACGTATCCAAGGTGTTGACCCATTACTTGATCCAAGTGAAGGTGGTCTTGGTGAAGAAGATTTCGTCACTTTGACTTTACCATACTTGCACTCAGCTTTTGACGGTGTTAAACGTGTCGGCTATTTAGTTGAAAAATACGGTACTTATGAAATGAACGGTATGGCCTTTTCTGATAAGGATAACATTTGGTACCTTGAAACTATCGGTGGTCATCATTGGATTGCACGCCGTATCCCAGATGATGCATATGTTATTGCACCAAACCGTTTGAATATTGATACTTTCGACTTCAACGATTCTGATAATTTTGCTTGTTCAGCAGACCTAAAGGATTTAATCGAAGAATATCACTTGAATCCAGACCGTGAAGGCTACAACATGCGCCACATCTTTGGTTCTTCAACTATTAAGGATGCTCACTACAATAATCCTCGTGCTTGGTATATTCACAACTATTTCGATCCAGACTTTGGTGGCACTCCAGCAGATCAAGATCAACCTTTTATCTGCCATGCTAATCGTTTAATCTCAATTGAAGATATTAAATGGGCCGAAAGCTCACACTACCAAGACACTCCTTACGATGCTTATGGCGATCAAGGTACTCCTGAACAAAAGAAGACCTTCCGTCCTATCGGTATTAACAGAAACTTTGAAACCCATATTTTGCAAATTCGTAATGATGTTCCTGCAGAAATTGCAGGTGTACAATGGTTAGCCTTTGGTCCTAACACCTTTAACTCAATGGTGCCATTCTATACTAATGTCACTACTACCCCTGAAGCTTGGCAAACCACTCCTAAATTTAACTTGAGCAAGATTTTTTGGCTTAACAAGTTAACTGCTCAATTAGGCGATACCAACTACCGTGTTTACGGTGAACTTGAAGACGCCTTTGAACAAAAGAGTTTAGCACAATGTCACAAGATCCAACATGATACTGACAAAGAAGCAAAGAACCTTTCAGGTAAGGAATTACAAGACAAGTTAATTGCGGCCAACCAAAAGATGTCTGACACTGTTTACAACAACACTGTTGAACTTCTTGGTCAAATGGTTGACGAAGGTCACGGTTTAATGACTTTGAAGTACGACTTGCTTGATTAATAAATAAAGCAAAAAAATAATCCACATGGAATTCACATCCCATGTGGTTTTTCATTACCTTAAATTCAACTCGTAAGCTATTCTACTTGAATCAACCGGATCTTCAGTTACTTGAATAATCCCTCGTTCAATAAAATTATGACTAACTGCAATGTGCTGGACAATTTTATTTTTCCGGCTTGTATCAATTCTAAAATTGTGAATTCCTTGTGCATAAGTTAGAGAAATAATATTGCTCAAGAAAAATTGACTCAAATGCATTCCTCTAAACTTACTAGAAACTGCAATGCGGTGAATTGTCGCATAGGTGTCCACATTATTTTCCCACTTGCCTTCAATATCCGCATAAGTTGGCTCACGGCCAATTACCACTGCCGCATAACCTGCAACTTCATTATCCACAGTTAATACCCAAGCACACCCATTTTTAATATCATCTTCTACAGTTGCTCGATTAGGGTAGCCACTTTGCCACTGCGATGAGCCACTTTCCTTTAAAAAAGAAATCGCATCATTTAAAATTTGCACAATTTTATCCACATCTGAATTTTGTGCACGTCTTGTAAAAATTAAACTCATTTGTTCACCTACAAATCGACATATCATTACAAAAACCACACGGAGATTTTCCATGTGGTTTTTATTTACTAAATATTATCTAAAATACCCGGTACAGCAGGATCATCCTTGATAGTTACATCAGCTCCAAGTTGACGCAGCTTTTCTTGGACCCGATCATAACCACGCAAGATATTACCAGCCTTGTCGATCGTTGTTGTACCATCAGCCATCAGGCCTGCAATCATTAAACATGCACCAGCACGAATTTCACCTGCAGTCACTTCTGCGCCATGAAGTTGTTCAGTTGGATGAGCCAAAATAATATTATCCTCAACTTTAATATCAGCACCCATCTTCTGCAACTGAGCAATATGTCCGATTCGCTTAGGATAAATATTATCAATCACCACGCCTTCACCGCTCTTAGCAGTTAATAAAAGTGGCGTAATTGGCTGCTGCAAGTCTGTCGCAAAGCCTGGATAAACATCTGTCTTTACCTGAACCATCTTTAAGTCACCGGCTGGATAAACATACAGTGAATCTTCATCTGAATCGATTACTACACCCATTTCTTCAACTTTAGCCAGGTATGAATCAAGGTGTTCTTCGATAATATTATGAATGCGAATGCCATTACCAATACAGGCAGCTAAAGCAACATAAGTCCCTGCTTCAATTCTGTCTGGAATAATCGTATGAGGAATTTGTGCTTTAAGCTGCTCCACCCCTTCAATTCGAATAGAGTCAGTACCAGCACCACGAATAACTGCCCCCATATTGTTCAAGAAGGTAGCTAAATCAATAATTTCCGGTTCCTTTGCGGCATTTTCGATTATAGTCTGGCCCTGTGCCGTCACACTAGCCATAATAATATTCATCGTTGCCCCAACTGATGGCATCTTTAAATGGATTTTTGCTCCATGCAAACCATCTTCTGGTGCAGTAATTATAATTTGATCATTTTCATTTTTTACGCTAGCGCCTAAGGCTTCAAAGCCCTTAATATGTTGGTCAATCGGACGTGGTCCAATATCGTCACCACCAGGGAAGCCCACTACTGCCTTGCCAAAGCGACCAAGTAGCGCACCCATAAAGTAATATGAAGCGCGCAAACTCTTAATCTTACCAGCTGGCAACGGACTCATTTTGATATCAGTTGGATCTATTCTTAAAGTGGTTTCACCGAAATCACAATGTACATCCATCTCACTTAACAAGTCCATCAAGTTAACCACATCAGCTATTCTTGGGACGCCTTCCAAGGTCACTGGTGTTCTTGATAAAATTGATGCCGGAATAAGAGCAACTGTTGAGTTCTTAGCTCCACCGATCCAAACATCACCCTGCAGGGGCTTTCCACCATGAATTATCATCTGCTTCATTGGCGAAAACAAATCCTTTTCTACTTTCAATTAATCATAATAATGTTAAAGGATATTTACAAAAAAAACAAGAGCTGAGGTCTCTCAGTTCTTGTTTTCTTAAGATTTTGTATAATCAAACTTTAATCACTTTAAAATTCTTGTGCTGGAAGACCACTAGCTGCACCAATAAATGACTTAAATAAGCCTTCTGGACGTTGTGGCCGACTCAAAAATTCCGGGTGATATTGTGCTGCAATAAAGAATTTTTTCTTTGGTAATTCGATAATTTCAACTAAGCGGTTATCTGGTGAAACGCCTGAGAAGACCATACCAGCCTTTTCAAAGGCTTCACGGTATTCATTATTAAATTCGAAACGGTGACGGTGACGTTCTTGGATAACCTCTTGATCATCGTATGCTGCACGAGTCTTAGTTCCCTTCTTAAGAGTAGCTGGGTAAATACCTAACCGCAAAGTACCACCAATATTTTCTTCATCACGCTTATCAGCCATAATGTCGATAATATTATTCTTGCAGTTTGGCTCTGCTTCTGCAGAATTAGCATCCTCAAGGTTTAATACATCGCGTGCAAATTCAACACTAGCCATTTGCATCCCCAAACAAATACCTAAGAATGGGATGTCATGTTCACGAGCATACTTAATTGCAGTAATCATTCCTTCAAGACCACGAGTACCAAAACCACCAGGGACAATCAAACCATCTGAATCCTTCATGATTTCTGCAATATTATCTTCAGTTACGTCTTCAGCTTGTACCTTATCAACATCAATCTTAGTGTTGTAAAGATAACCAGCATGTTGCAAAGCATCAGTAACTGAAATATAAGCATCTTCAAGCTCTACATACTTACCAACCAAGGTAATCTTAGTGTGATGCTTCAAGGTCTTAGCACGCTCATCAAGCTTCTTCCAAGCTTCCATGTCAGCTTCTGGCTTTGGACTCTCTAAGTGTAAGAAATCACAGACTTTTTGATCCATGCCTTGCTTTTGGAAGTTCAAAGGCACATCGAATAATGAAGGAGCATCAATTGATTCAATAATTCGATCAACAGGCACGTCTGTAAAAGTAGAAATCTTGTCTTTGTGTTCTTGGTCAATTGGTTGTTCAGCACGAAGCACTAACATATTTGGTTGAATACCAATACTACGCAATTCCGCAACTGAGTGTTGTGTTGGCTTAGTCTTCATTTCATGAGCAGCGTGAAGAAGTGGTACTAAAGTACAGTGAATGTACATTACATTTTCTGGGCCAACTTCACGGCGCATTTGACGAATAGCTTCCATGAATGGAGTTGATTCGATATCCCCAACAGTACCACCAATTTCAGAAATAATTACATCTGAATCAGTAGTCAAAGCTGCACGCATGATCTTCTTTTTGATCATGTCAGTAATATGAGGAATTACTTGTACAGTAGCACCATGGTAGTCACCACGACGTTCTTTTTCCAAAACTTCTTGGTAAATCTTACCAGTAGTTACGTTAGAATACTTGCTAGTTCTAACATCTACGATTCTTTCATAGTGACCTAAGTCAAGGTCAGCTTCTGTACCATCGTCGGTAACATAAACTTCACCGTGTTGGTATGGATTCATTGTACCTGGGTCAATATTAATATATGGGTCAAACTTTTGCATAGTGACCTTCAAGCCACGATTCTTAAGAAGTCGACCTAAACTTGATGCAGTAATCCCTTTACCAAGTGAAGATACGACACCGCCAGTTACGAAGATGTATTTTGTCATGTTCTGCTCCTTTTAACTTATCCTTTAAACAAAAAAGCTCCCACTAACGGGGAGCTAAACGCACATAGGGTGCCCAACAAAAATATTATCTGCTTTTTCTTCTTAAGTCAAGCAAATTAATTATCTTCGTCGTCATCATCATCATTTAATTGTGACAATTGACCTTCAATGCCATCTGGCAATACATCATCAGTATCGTCGTTGTCTTCATCATAATCAGAATCTTCGTCGCCATAATCGTCATCAGTATCATCGTCTGTGGCGTCTAAGTCGTCATCTTCTGGATCATCGTTATCGTAGTCGATAATGTCATCATCACCAGTTGCACTAGCTAAGAAGGCATTAACCTTCTTATGGTGCTTACGTGAATCGTCTTCTTCTTCATCCTCAGGGTGGTTAACTTCTTCATCAACTGATTCATATGGGAACCATGAACGAAGTGCCCAAACATTTTCACCCATTGAGATAAATTCACCATCAGTGTTCATATTAGTATAAAATTGTGGTAAACGCTCACGAATTTCTTCGTCACTCTTATTCAAGTATTTTTGTACGGCATTAACGATATCGGCAAATGCCATTCTCTTACCATTATCTTCCAAAATTGCTCGTGCAACTTCGATCATTGATAATTCATCGCGGTTTTTGTCTTTAAATTTGTCTAATCCCACAGCTGTACGTCCTCTCTTTTACAATCTTTACTATTCTACTAGGCGTTTAAGTAAAAATCAACGTGACTGCATAGTTACCTATTAAGTATAGTCCATTAAAGAGGTCATATTCAAGCCGAAGTTTACGTGAACCATCATCTTGACTCTGATATTCAAGCAAGTTAGTCACGCTGGTCATGTCCATGCGGCGCCCTTCAACTACATAGCGGCAGTTGCCTTTTTCACCCGGAATAAATTTCATTAAAGAATAATTATTGCTGTCAACGCCGCGGCGAATCAACAATTCATTTTCTTTTAGGAGCATCTTTACCGGAATATTGCCTTCCTCGGCATAAGAGATCCGTGTAACGTCGCCTTCTTCAGTCAATTGCCCTTGCGCATGTCGCGTAAAAGTCTCTGTCTCATCGTCTTGAGTAATTTTACTAGTCAAATCAATCGTAATTGCTGTCAAACAAGCGCCCCCTTTAAACATTATTACTATATCTCTGATATAATTTTAGTTAGATATAATCTATTTTATTATATATAGTTCAAAAAATTAATAAATTAAACTTGGTGGATTTTTATGGCAAGATTTCAAAGCGAAAAATTAAAACAAGAGGTTGTTCTCCGTGATCCGGTTCACGGCTATATTCATATTGAAGATAAAGTTGTTTTGGACATACTGAAGTCTAAAGAATTTCAACGCATGCGTCGCATTAAACAGTTAGGTCCGGTTAGCTATGTTTTTCCAGGTGCAACTCACACTAGATTTGAGCACAACTTAGGCGTTTATGAATTAACGAGAAGAATTTGCGATATCTTTAGCAAAAAATATCCCTCAATTACGCCAGGAGACGGTCTTTGGAACGATGATAATCGATTACTGGTAGAATGTGCCGGATTGCTTCATGACATCGGTCACGGACCCTATTCGCACACATTCGAGCACCTTTTTGGCACCAATCATGAAAAAATTGGACAAAAGATCATTACTGACCCTAATACAGAAATTAACCATGCATTAAAACAAGTTGCACCTAACTTTCCTGAATTAGTCGCCAGCGTAATCGCTAAGACTTATCCTAATCCGCAAGTGGTTAAAATGATCTCAAGTCAAGCTGACGCTGACCGGATGGATTATTTGCAGCGGGATGCTTATTTCACCGGAGTTAACTATGGTAGGTTCGATTTATCAAGAATTTTACGGGTAATCCGTCCTTATCAAAATGGTATTTGTTTTACCAACAATGGGATGCATGCCGTTGAAGACTATATCGTGTCACGCTATCAGATGTACCAACAGGTCTACTTCCACCGCGTAGGACGCTCAATGGAAGTCATCTTGCATCACCTTTTAGAGCGCGCTCAAGCTGTTTATAAAAAGGGAAATCTGCAAGTTACACCTAGCTTGGCTAAATTCCTTGAAGGCAATTGGACTTTAGACGATTATTTAAAGCTTGATGATGGAGTAATGGAAACTAATTTTTCTATGTGGACCCAGGCACAAGATCCAATCTTATCTGACCTAGCCAAGCGTTACTTGTACAGAAAACCGCTAGCTAGTGTCCGAATCGATGAAGAAACCAAAAATCTTTTACCTAAGCTCAAGAGCCTAATCAAGCAAGCTGGCTTTAATCCTGACTACTATACCGCTACCAATTCCGCATTCGATGAACCATATGATGCTTATAAGCCAACGGGGAAAAATGCTAATAGTCAAATTGAAATTATGCAAGACGACAGCAGCATGATTGAGTTATCCCAACTCAGCCCATTGGTTCGCGCATTAAATGGTACTTTCCAAGGAGATGAACGCTTCTTCTTCCCTAAAACTATGCTCAGTCACGATGAAGATCAGCCGCAAATTTTCGATCCACTTTATGAGCAATTTCAAAAATATATTAAGAATGGTGCCTTAAGATATTTGAGAAGACCAAAACGTGAGCAAAAGAAGTAAAATTAAGGTAAATCCTAGAATCGAGGTATTTATGATGAACAGACATGATTTAAATACAGATGTAAGAACTCAAATTAATCCAGAACTTGAAGAAAAAACTGCTAAGAGTGGTTATACTCAAGTAAAAGATTTAATGAACACAGTCCATGGTTACTGCATGGATTATACTAAGATGTCCTTTGACTTTATCCATGAAAATAAGGATTTAGTCAAAGATGTAGTTAAGATTAGCTGTAAAACCGCAATGGTTGCCTGTGTTGCTAGTGCCAGCGTGGCAATTGCCAAAGCTATTTCCAGCAAAGACTAGTTAATTAATCATTTCACACAAATAGGGATGCAGTAAATTAGCATCCCTATTTTTTTCGTCTAAAAAAACTAATTATTTTCTTTTTCCTTTAACTGCAACAATAAGGCATAAAGTGCACCATATAAGTTAGAATCATTGCCATGCTTAGCAGCCACAATCACCGGCTTAATCACTTGATTATTCAACATTGGATTATTCTGCAAAATTTTATCAAATTGATTGTTAATTTCTTCAATCAAAATTGGCTGTGCACTAATCCCGCCACCAATAATTACTTTAGAGCCATTGATTACTGCCTGAATATTGAGGATCATGATTGCTACATTGCGGCAATAGCGTTTAAAAACGGCTAGTGCTCTTAAATCACCATTGTTAATTGCCTCAAACGCGGTCAAGCCGTTATCAAGATCGATATTCCCCAAAGCCAGGTTAACTTTTTTGATCATATTAACCGCAGAACAACTAAAGCCAGCATAAGCAGCCATATTCCTAGTACCAATACTTGAATTCGTAATCATCCAACTCAATTCGCCAGCTTGAAAAGTCCAGCCATGTAAAATACGATTATCAACTATGACACCGCCGCCAACAGCAGTGCCTAAGGTAATTGCGATCCCAGTATTGACGTCATGCAATTCGCCTAGCCATTGCTCTGACAAAGCAGCTGCTTTACCATCATTTTCTACGCCAATTGGTACATCATATTTTTTACCTAAAGTCTCTTCTAAATTCAAGCCATCTAAGAATGGCAAGGCTCCACCAAAATAGATAATTTTATTCTTGGTATCAATCTTACCAGGAGCACAGACTGCAATACCAGCGAACTTTCCTTGATACTTGTCGGCGACTTCATACATCGTCTGCATGAATGCATCTAGGTTTTCAGTATTAGTCTTTACCCGGTCTTTTTCAAGAATATGCCCTTCTTGATCAATTAATGCATATTTCAAGTTAGTCCCGCCAATATCGAATGATAAATATTGTGTCATAATTTTATCCTCTTTAAATGAAAAACATCTATCTCTAATTATAGATGTTTCTCATGTGTATTTTAATACACTCTTATTTATTATAAATGGTGATGATTTTTTCCAAAAAAAATAAAATGACTAACCTCTCGGCTAGCCATTTTTTATTATCAAATTTTATCTTACTTGTTCTTGTCAGCTTCGTATCTAGTGTTGAACAATGGGCTAAGTGCTTCATGGTTTTGGATACACTTAATAGCATCGCCCATCAATGGACCAACTGATACCAAAAGCATCTTGTCAAGCTTCTTCTCTGCTGGTTGATTGATTGAATCAGTCAAAACCAAATTCTTGATTGGTGAATCGTTCAATCTCTTAATAGCTGGACCAGATAGAACAGCATGAGTTGCACTAGCATAAACTTCAGTAGCACCTGCATCAATTAAGGCTTGAGCAGCTAAAGTAATAGTACCAGCAGTATCAATCATGTCATCAATGATGATAGCACGCTTACCCTTAACGTTACCGATAATGTTCATAACTTCAGCAACATTAGCCTTTGGACGACGCTTATCAACGATGGCAATTGGGCAACCTAAGAATTCAGCAAGCTTTCTAGCACGAGTAACACCACCGTGGTCTGGTGAAACTACAACGGCGTCCTTCTCTAAGCCGTTACGCAAGAAGTAGTCTGCCAAAAGTGGAGCACCCATTAAGTTATCAACTGGAATATCAAAGAAACCTTGAATTTGTGGTGCATGTAAGTCAAGTGAAAGAATGCGATCAGCACCTGCAGCTTGAAGCATGTCTGCAACCAATTTAGCAGTAATTGGTTCACGAGCACGAGTCTTACGATCTTGACGAGCATAACCGTAGTAAGGCATCACAATGTTAATTGTACGAGCACTTGCACGACGTACAGCGTCAATCATAATCAACAATTCCATTAAATTGTCATTAACTGGCTTACTGGTTGATTGTACAAGGTAGACATCTTTACCACGCACAGTTTCATCAATATTAATTTGAATTTCGCCATCACTGAAACGTTCAACACTAGACTTGGAAAGTGGAACACCCACACGATCCGCAATCTTTTGTGCTAATGGTACATTTGAGTTAAGGGCGAAGATCATCATATCGTCTTTATAGGACATAATTTCCTCCGTAAAAATATTTAACCAGCTCTATTTTAGCAAAAGTTGCTCTAAAAAGAACCACATTCTCCTTAATTATAGCAAGAATTTTGCCGCAACCATAAAAAAGCACTAACTATTAATCGCTAAAAAAGTTAGAATATATTTGTACTTTCTAGTACAACGAAAATATCCTAAAAAATAAGACGTAGTGTCATTTTAGATACTACGTCTTATTTTATATATTTTTAGTTGTTTGCAACTGCAGCTTGTGTTACATAATCGCCTAAGTTCAAAATTTGTGCAGCTCCGTTAACACTAATTGATAAACTACCGTTAGTAGTTAATTGAACAGAACTTTCTGCTACATTATTAGCATTAGCTACAACCTTAATAATAGCTGCTATTTCATCTGAAGTTAAATTGGTCATGTTAGCAACAGCAACTCTCTTGCCATCAAGTTTAGCCTTTGCACTAACAATAGCAGCATCTGCTTCGTTAACTTGAGCAATAGTAGCTGTAGCATCGTTGTTAACAGTTGTACCATCACTGATTGCCTTGTCATATGCAGCCTTTACATCACTTGAAGCGAGCTTGTAAGCTTCTGAACTCTTAACGCTAGTTGCTTCATTAATGTCTTGGAGCAACTTAGCCTTGTTAGCTGCTGTGGCAACAGTAACGTCTTCTCTAGCTTGTTCTGGAGTGTTAACAGGAGTTAATGTCTTACCACTTACAGCAACGTCTGTATCCTTTAAATAGCCTCTACCGCTTGATAATTTATAGAATAATTCTGGAGTAGCAGTTGCAGAAGTTGCAATATATCTCAATTCTGAAACTTGTTGACTTTGACCTTCGCCAAATGCTCTAACGTTATCGGGTTGTCCCTTAATGTTGTAAAGTGGAGCAACATTAATCGTAGTTACCTTGGTTACGTTTGGATCTACAGTATCATCACCAGTATCAACAGTAGCAGCACCATCTGGTTCGTTAACTGGTTCTAGTTCTGGGCCTGAAATTTTACCTACATTAGCAGCCTTAACGAATTGATTATCACTAATCTTGTAGTAAAGCTTAGTACCAATGTATCTTGCTTCAGTAGCTTTAACAGTCTTACCCTTCTTAACTGTCTTCTTCTTGGTGTCACCGTTACCATTGTAGATGTAAGCATTCTTCTTCATGGTAATTGAAGTTGCCTTAACGGTTCTAGTTACATTACTTGCCTTAACAAAAGCAGTGCCTTTCTTGTCAAGTTGGTAGTAATCCTTACCCTTAATGGTTTCAATGCCATAAACATCAATTGCGGCACCCTTTAAAAGCTTAGACTTGCCTTGGTACTTGTTGATGCGCTTACCATTATTATCATAAATATAAGCATTCTTCTTTAATGAGTAGTCATATTTTTTAGTTGATTCTGCATCATTTGAAACAGATGATTCTTGGTTTGAAGTGGTTTTACCATCAATGTTAACAGTTCGTACAAAAGCAGTACCCTTCTTGTCAAGTTGGTAATACTTCTTACCGTTAATGGTTTGAATACCGTAAGTAGTGACTGAATCACCCTTAACAAACTTAGATTTGCCTTGGTACTTGCTGATACGTTTACCGTTCTTGTCATAAATGTATGAGTTAGAAACAAACTTAGCCTTAGTACCCTTTGACAGTGATGAAGTTGATGACGCAGCTTTACCATCTACGTTAACAGCCTTGATATAAGCACCACCGCCAAGATCGTAGTACTTTACACCATTGATAGTCTTAGTGCCAGTTGAAGTAACAGTTACGCCTTTAGCAATAGTAGTGTATTTTGCACTGCCCATGTACTTATCAAGACGCTTACCATTCTTATCGTACACATAAGCATTACGTACCAAAGTGATCTTGTTGCTTGCTGCCTTCTTTGAAGTAGTCTTCTTAGGAGCAGCTTGAACAGTGTTGACGTTTTCTGCAGTACCCAAAAGTGGAGCAACACTCATCAATGCAGCTGCTGAGACCATAACTAATTTATGACTTAATTTCATCGATAAATACCTCATTCTTACTAAACTTAAAGTTCATTTATATATTGTAGATCTAAAATATTTTTTTGCCAATTTAGAAACGAAAAAGACATCTTTTCATAACGAAAAAGTGTCTTTTTCCTATCAATTATTACTTAACAGTTACATCTGAAGCTTTAATGTAATAATGATTTGGTTGCAAAGCATAATACTTAACACCATTAATGGTCTTAGTACCTAAACCTTTAACAGTGATCTTTTTACCAATGTAACTAGTGCCTAAATAGTTTTTTACACGCTTACCATTCTTGTCGTAAACGTAAGCCTTATTCTTAGTAGTTATCTTAACTGCCTTAGCCACTGGCGTCTTCTTTGATGAAGTTTTCTTAGTAGTCTTTTCTGAGTTGCTTTTTTTAGTAGTCTTAGTGGCAGTTTTCTTAGTTGATTCTTTAACTACTTTTTTAGTGTTTTTATTTGAATTAGTCTTCTTAACAGCCTTCTTAGTTGAAGTAGAAGTTGTTACCTTCTTGCCATCACTCTTTAAAGTATAAGTAGTATTGCCTGACTTATAAGTTACTGTACCTTCAGTTGCAGTTGCAGGAATCCAGTACTTCAAATCAGTTTGAATACTGTAGTAAACTTGACCGTCGATATTCTTGACGTTCCAAATAGTGTAGCTACCACCCTTAGGAGCAGTCTTAGAAGTTTTCTTACCATTACGGTCGACAAACTTCATAGTCTTAGTTACTTTAACTTTGCTGTTTTTACCGTAAGTATTATGTACGCCATTAGTACTCTTAGTAGCAGCTTGAACAGATACAGTATTTTCTGCCATGCCTAATACTGGGCTAACACCCATCAAAACAGCTGCTGAAACCATAACTAACTTATGACTTAATTTCATAGTATTACCTACCTCATGTAAAAATTATTATTAGTACACCTTATTGTAGGTCTCAATTATTATTTTGCAATAAGTATTTAGCAATTCTTAACAAAAAAGCACTAGCTTGATACACTAGTGCCTTATTCTTAATCCCATTCTTTATCTTGAGAAAGAGGAAGCTTATGCCAATAATCTGGCTTATTAACTTGACGGCCACGGCCAATTGCCATGTCATATTTATTAACGTCCTTAGTAACAGTGGTATCAGCTGCAATAAAGGCGTGATCTGCAACATTAATTGGAGCAATCAATGTTGAGCCAGCGCCAATAAAGGCATGATCACCAACATTAGTATGGAACTTCTTTACACCATCGTAATTAGAGAAGATCGTACCACAGCCAATGTTAATGTCTTTACCTAAGGTAGCGTCTCCAACATAAGTCAAGTGACCTACTTTAGTATTTTCACCAATCTCAGCCTTCTTAATTTCCACAAAGTTACCAATATGTGCACCTTTGCGAATAATTGCCTTAGGACGAAGGTGTGAATTAGGACCGATATCAGTATTATCGTCCATTTCAGCTTCTTCAACAGTTGAAGAAGTAACAGTGACATTATTACCAATCTTAGAATCAACGATTCTTGAACCACTAGTAATGTAGCAATCACTACCGATTTCGGTGTTTCCTTTAATCACAACATTACCTTCAATTACAGTGTCGTTGCCAATCTTAACATCTGCATCAATATAAGCAGTATCAGGGTCGATAAATGAAACACCATCACGCATATGCTGTTCATTAATTCTTCTTTGCATAGTCTTAGTAGCTTGAGCTAATGCAATACGGTCATTAACGCCAAGGCTTTCACTAAAGTCAGGCATCTTGTAAGCACCAACGCGTTCACCACTATTGCGCAAGATTTCTAAAACATCAGTTAAGTAATATTCACCTTGAGCATTGTCATTATTAACGTGCTTCAATGCTTCAAATAATTTTTTATTGTCAAAGCAAAATACACCAGTATTGATTTCTTTTACTTTTAATTCTTCTGGTTTACCATCTTTTTGTTCTACAATTCGTAAAACATTGCCTTGATCATCACGAATAATTCGACCATAGCCAAATGGATTTGGAGCTTTCGCGGTCAATACAGTTGCAGCATTGCCTTTTTCTGCATGATACTTGAATAGTTCATTAAATGTATCAGTTGTGAAAAGTGGTGTATCACCAGTAACTACTAAAGTAGCACCATCTTTGTCACCCAATTCTTCACGCGCAGTCATTACGGCGTCACCAGTACCTAATTGCTTTTCTTGGAAAGCAAACTTAGACTTGTCTGCCAGTACTTTTTCTACATCGCCAGCACCTGTACCAACGATTGTAACGATTTCTGCAGGATTAACGCCTTGAGCTGCATCAACAACATGCTCAACCATGGTTTTACCACAAACTTTGTGTAAAACCTTGTACAACTTTGACTTCATTCGTGTGCCCTTACCTGCGGCAAGAACGACTACATATTTTTCCATTAATATTAACCTCTTAATAATCAAAACTTGATTCTAGTATACCATTTTAGAAACGGTCAAAATCAGTTTCAGTTAAGAAGTTACCAGGTTCTGCTACAATCAGCTTTTGGGCAGTATCAATTTCACTAATTTTTATTAATGAAAGATAGTTCTTAATCAGCTTTTCTTTGTCAAAATCGGCTTCACAGAGTACACAAACGCCGGCAATAGTACCATCGAATTCCTTAACTAATTCTTCCATTCCGGTTAGGGTACCGCCACCCTTCATAAAATCATCGACAATTAAAACTTTAGCTTCTTTTTTAAGAGCACGAGTCGGTAATTCCATCTTCGATACTCGAGACAACGATGAAGAAATATAGTTAACAGAAACAGTAGCACCTTCTGTTACCTTTGATCGCTTTCTAGCTGTAACAAATGGTACATCTAAAAAACGAGCAACTGCTTGGGCTAAAGCAATCCCTTTTGTTTCAACTGTCATGACAGCATCGATTTCTTCATAAGCATAATGAGTAGCTACTAATTCACCAATTTTACGTAAATCTTGCGTATTGCCTAAAATATCTGACAGATACACAAAACCACCGGCTAAAATTCTACTTGGATCCTCAATCCTAGTTGATAAATCTGACAAATATACTTCCGCGTGTTTTTTACCTAAAAATGGAATATAGCGCACGCCACCAGCTGCACCGGCTACAGTCTCCAAAATACCATCTTGATTGCTGGCAAGAGTGTGCTTCAAAATAGCTAAATCTTCTGAAATAGATGACTTAGCAGCGCCGTAACGCTTAGCAAAGAATGGTAGTGCAATTAAAGTATGGGGACGCTCCATTAAATATTTGGTCATGTCCACCAATCTTTCTGAACGTTTCATGAAATTTCCTTTCTAATGTTTGTTTTATACTTAATTAATATACTCTAAAGGGCAAAAAAAAGCACTAACATTTTAAATAAATGCTAGTGACAATTTCAAAAATTGTGTTTAAGCTTCAGCCTCTTCAGCTTCATCATCAAACTCTAATGCAATATTCTTAGTTAGTAAATCGGTATAACTGTAAGAAACATGTTTAAAATTATTTTGATGTTGGTCTAAATCAACCACAAACACTGCAGGGAAAGTCTCTCTTAGAATCCCCCGTCTCTTAGTAACTTTCTTACGACCCGCTTGAGCTACTACTGTTAAAGCATCACCTAAGTGAGAATCCAACTTATGTTTAATTGTGATAATTGATGTTGGCACTAAACAACAGCTCCTTTACGTAAATTATATCACAAATATATAATAAATTCAATATTAGGCATTACTTTGCAGGAATAAATTTAGCAATCTTAATGAATTGTTCAATTGTTAGGTCTTCAGGCCGAATTCGTGGTTCTACACCTAATTCTGTAATCAATTCATCTCGTTTGGTTTTATCTGGCAATAATGACTTTAAGTTATTGTTCAGTGTCTTTCTTCTTTGTGAAAAGCACATTTTCACAACCCAAATAAAGTGCTTGCGATCTTCAATAGCAGGCTTTTCTTTTAGCGGAGTCAAAACAACTACACTAGAATCAACTTTAGGTCGTGGCATAAAGGAATTACGCCCCACTTGTAAAGCAAGCTTAACTTTCATTTCTGTTTGAACAGAAATCGTTAATGGGCCATAATCCTTGCTACCTGGTTGAGCTTCTAATCGCTCTGCCACTTCTTTTTGCATCATCAAGGTCAGCGAAGTAAAGTGCAAGTCAGATTCAGCTAAAGCAAAAATAATCGGTGTCGTAATGTAGTATGGTAAATTGGCTACAACTTTGATCGGTTTAGTGAAGTCAAAAAAGTCACCAATATCTTCTTTAAAATTAGCCTTTATTACATCCTTAAGCAAAATCTTAAAGCGACTAGCCAAAGGCTGATCATCAATTTTCTTAGGCAGTTCATTCTGTAAAATCGTAGGTAAGCTATCATCAACTTCATAAGCAAAAACTTTAGCGCCTGCCAACAGTAGTTGCTCAGTCAAAGAGCCAATACCTGGTCCAATTTCAATGACTTGATCATCTTTTTTTATCCCAGCAGCTTCAACAATACCTAAAATAGCAGTCTGATCAACTAAGAAATTTTGCCCTAAGTTCTTTTTAGCTTTGACAAAGTAACGGTTAACAATTGCTTGTGTTCTAACTGGAGAGCCAATTGGAATATTATTTGTCATTTTCTACCTCCTTGACAGCTGCCTTTAATTCAGCTAATGAAACGCCAAAAGTATGCAAGCGATTATAAAACTGCTTGGAATTGCCATAGCCAACTCGTAATTTAATGCCTACTTGTTCACGTAATTTTCGTGAGCCGCTACCACCAGCTAAACCTAATTGCCGATAAATTGCTGGAGTTAAATCACTTTTTTGCGGTTCAACCTCATGCAAATCACTTAGTGCATGCTCAAGTGCTTCTTTTGAAGCATGTTCTACACCTAGACTCCCCTTTTTATGAGGTTCGCCTTCCTTACGGGTAATAAAAGCTTGCTTTGCATCAGGAACAGCTTTAGTTACAATGCGCCGGATTCTTTCGCCATTAAAGTCAGGATCAGTAAAGACAATAATTTGCCGACTCTCACTTAATTTTTGGATTTGCTTCAATACTTCATCTGAAACGGCTGATCCATTAGTCTCAATTGTCTCGATTCCTGGGAAAAATTGTTTTAAACGGATGGTATCGTCTTTCCCCTCAACAACGATTACCGCATCAAAATTCTTTTTATTTAAGCCCATAAACTCTCACTGTGTTCTTATAAGTAGCATCCGCCACTTTCTCTAGTGGAATATCCTTCAACTTAGCAATTGCTTCTGCCACATAACGTACGTAGCCAGTTTCATTTTGATGACCACGATATGGCTTAGGCGTTAAATATGGCGCGTCGGTTTCAACTAAAATTCGGTCAAGTGGCGCAGCTTTTGCACTCTCGTGTACTTCCGTAGCCTTAGTGAAAGAAACAACACCTGAATATGAAAAGTAAACATTCAAATCCAAAAACTTATTTAACCAGTCAACACCACCGTTAAAACTATGCAAAACAGCACCATATTCCAGATTGCTATTTTTTAAGATGTTATAACAATCTCCAAATGCATCCCTAGTATGGATATCAACCGGCATCTTCAAGTCATGTGCTACTTCAATTTGCCGCGCAAAAACATTACGCTGTACGTCGCGCGGCGATTCATCCCAATAATAATCTAGCCCGATTTCGCCCATTGCAACTACCTTAGGCTGCTTCAATTGTTCAATTAGTTTATCTTCAGCCTGTTGATCATAGTCTTTAGCCACATCGGGACAGTAACCGACCATCGCATAGACATTATCAAACCTTTGTGCTAAGTCAACCGCTCTTTGATTAAAGTCAGGATCTTGTCCCGCGCAAATAACCTTGGTTACACCAAGTGCTTTTGCTCGTTCTAAATAATATTGTTCCTTGCCGCGAAACGGCTCGTCATTCAAATGAGTATGATTATCAATGATCTCCATTAGCCGAGTTCAGCCCCAACTGCATGTTCATCACCAACAAGAGCTAACTTAATTTTGCCATCCTTTTCACTTGATAAGAGCATCCCTTCACTAAGGTGACCCAGCATCTTACGTGGCTTTAAGTTAGTAACAGCTAAAACCTTTTTGTCTAATAGCTCACTTGCATCTGGATAAAACTTGCGAATACCACTCAAAATTTGGGTTTCCTTGCCATTACCAAAGTCCAGCTTGAACATGAGCAACTTGCTTGAGCCTTTAACTGGTTCAACTGACAAAATTTGGCCTACTTGGATCTTAACCTTGTCAAAATCGTCAATGGTGATTTCGTCACCCTTCTTTTGTTCACTTCTAGTGGTCTTCTTTGGCTTAGCTTTAGCCATTTCATCCTTGATGTACTTAACTTCTTCGTCCATCTTAAGTCTTGGGAAGATTGGTTGTGGCTTTTCAATTACCTTAACATCCCATTCAAAGTCACCAAAGGCTAAATGCTTAGCATCGTCATTGTCCCAATTTAAACCAAGTTGCTTGAACATAATTGGTGCAGTTTCGGTCATTACTGGTTCAATCATAATAGCAATTAAACGCAAGCTTTCAGCCAAGTTGCTCATGACCTTGCTAAGTTCTTCCTTTTTACCTTCTTTGTTCAAAGCCCATGGAGTAGTTTCATCAATATACTTGTTAGCACGAGAAACCAACTTCCAAATATTGTCTAATGCCTTAGAGAAGTGAAGTGAATTCATGTTTTCTCTGTAATCATTAATGACACTAGCAGCTGTATCTTGCAAGTCTTTGCCAAATTCAGCTTGAGCAACAGGAACTGCATCAACATGACCAGCTTGATATTGATTAATCATTGACACGGTTCTGTTAAGTAAGTTACCCAAATCGTTGGCCAAGTCATAATTAATTCTTTCAACAAAGTCTTCTGGTGTAAAAATACCGTCATCGCCAAATGGAAGAGCACGCATCAAGTAATAGCGAAGTGGATCAACACCATAACGACTAGTCAATGATTCTGGATAAACGGCATTTCCCTTTGACTTAGACATCTTGCCATTTTTCATTAATACCCAACCATGGCCGATAATGTGCTTAGGAAGTGGCAAATCAAGAGCCATTAACATAATTGGCCAATAAATAGTGTGGAAACGAACGATTTCCTTACCTACCAAATGAACATCTGCTGGCCAATATTTCTTAAACAATGAATCACCATCTGAGCCATAGCCCAAAGCGGTAATATAGTTTGAAAGTGCATCGATCCAAACATAAACGACGTGCTTAGGATCGCTTGGAACTGGAATGCCCCAGTTAACAGTAGTACGAGTAACTGACAAGTCTTCCAAGCCTGGCTTAATAAAGTTATTAAGCATCTCCTTTTCACGTGAATGAGGCAAAATAAATTCAGGATGTTCCTTGTAGTATTCCACCAAACGGTCAGCATACTTGCTCATCTTGAAGAAGTAGGATGGTTCCTTAACCAAACGTACTTCATGACCACTTGGAGCCTTACCGCCGATTACATTACCATCATCATCTTTGTAAACTTCAGCAAGTTGTGATTCAGTAAAGTATTCTTCATCTTCAACTGAGTACCAGCCAGTATATTCGCCTAAATAAATGTCGCCTTTCTTTAACAGCTTTTCAAAAATCTTTTGGACAGCTTGAACATGTTGTTCATCAGTAGTTCTAATAAACTTGTCATAAGAAATGTTAAGGCTCTTCCATAATTTTTTGTAAGAAGCAGCCATCTTATCAACAAACTCTTGTGGCTTGATTCCTTGTGCTTCAGCCTTTTGTTCGATCTTCAAGCCATGTTCATCAGTACCAGTTAAAAAGAAAGTATCATAGCCTTGACTACGCTTATAGCGAGCCATTGTATCAGCTGCGATAGTAGTATAAGCATTTCCGATCGTTAAACGACCAGATGGATAATAAATTGGGGTTGTAATATAAAAAGTATCTTTATCAGCCATTGATTAATCAAACTCCTTTAATCGTCTAAAATATCTATTTTATTTTAACATGCAAAAAAAGGAATTGGGCTAAAACCACGAATTCCTTTTAATTTAAGTAGCTATTCTCTTAAACGTTTTGATCACTTAATTTTATTTCTTTATCAAAAAGCCGTCTCGTATCATTAGTCAAGTTATGTGCGATAACAATAACTGTAGCGTCAACCTTTGTCACCGTTCTTAAAATTTCTTTTGCATTACGCGCATCAATTGCACTTGTTGCTTCATCTACCAAAATCAGTGGTTTATTATATAATAGGGTTCTAGCCAAAACTATTTTTTGCTTTTGCCCACCTGATATGTTGCTTTTATCAGTAGTTACTATGGTATTTATTCCATCTTTAAAATTAAGTATATCCTTTTTTAACTTTACTTTGTCAATTATATTAAGTGCCTTTTTCTTCATGTTAGGATTAAACATTGTAATATTATCAATAATTGAAGCTGGCATCAGTACTGGTTCTTGAGAAATATACCCAATTTGGTTACGAATAATTTTATGTTTCTGACCATCCTTATCGACAGCCACTATACTTCCACTGGTTGGAGTTAATTCGCCCAAAATTAATTTAAATAGGGTACTTTTTCCTATTCCTGAAGGTCCTGTTAGTAAGATTTTATCTCCCTGATTTATTTCAATATCCGGATATATTATCTTAGTCATGCTAGAAAAATTTTTACTCAAGTTAGAAATCAAGTACTTTACATCTTTATAATTTTTCTCTGCCTTTTCATGAAAGAGTGGTTCTTCTAATTGACTATTAATCTGATCAACTATGGCTTTGCCATTTTTCATCTGAACAAGTCCATTTGAGATTATTACTACATAACTAAACGTATAGCCAATTAATCCCCCAATACTGAAAAAAGCACCAATACTCAGTTTATTATGCAAAATCAGCATCCCTGTTAAGGCAGAAATTAGCAGTTGGGCAATGACATTACTCAGTACAACAATTAATGAGACATTCTTATTAATTTTAACGTTTTTTAGGTAGACTTTAGTATAACTAGTACCAGCGGAATTTAATTTACTCAAATAAACATCACGTAAATTAAATCGGTGTAACACATCTAAACCCCTTGTCCAATTGGAAATATCTGCTAAAAATTTCTGTGTTTGTTCTGAATTAGCAATGCTTGTTTTTCCAACAACATTCTTAAACATATCTGGTAATTTTAACAATATTAGGGCCAAGATCAACGTACTCAATACAATAATCCAATTAAGTGATAAAATTGCTACTACAGAAAATATAAATAGAAAGATATATTCTAATAGAGCTGCTACTAAAAATAAGTATTGATTTCCCGCTGTTTCCAGATTATTAATTAAATCATTTTGCACTTTACTCGAATCTATATTGTTGCTATATCTCTTAAGCATTGCTCCTCTAATCGAATGCAAATATTCTTGAACGCTTTTAGTAAGTAAAAAATAATTACCAAAATTACTTAGTATTGAGCTTAATATATATGCTATCAGACTAATCAAACTCAGATATAAAAATCCTTGAATGTTGTTTTCTTTCAGAAGATCTGCTTGCCATGTTAAATTATAACGAACAAAGACTGTTAACAACGATGAAATAAGACAAGAAGTTATAATGATAGTTGATCTTATTGGATTTAACTTAAGCAAGTTTTTTATAGAAAACATATCTTTGCCTCTTCTGCCATTTTAATAACATTTATCAATCCTAAGTTTCCATCAGGAAAACTTACGTTCACATTATGAAATGTTCCATCAATCAAAAATAAAGTATTATCAATATTGATAGTATAAAACTGTAAATTATTCAGCATTGTTCTGATAGCACTGCTAAAACTCTTATCTTTATACACAGTAGTATACATAATCAGCGAGTAAATAATGCCCGCTAGCCCATAATACATACCTCCTGATTTTGGCATGCTTATATCTTTTATTGAACTTACACATTCTTTAATTTCCTTAGTTAATACTTCTAAATCACTATTATTAACTCTATCAGGAAGTATATTGACATATTTTCCTTGCTTTTGCACTTCAAACCCAACCATAAGAAATTTACTCCTCTCCTATTTTCTTAAATAAATCTGCCTATCAAACAAATTTGTAATTTTCTTACTTAAGTTATGTTCTATCCATAAAACTGTTGCACTTGTATTTAAAAATTCCTTTATAACCTGAACCCTTGCAGCTTCATCAATAGCACTTGTTGCTTCATCTATCAAAAAGATAGGCCTATCAAACATACTATTTCGTATTAAAATGATTTTTTGTTTCTGCCCTCCAGATAACCAATTTTCATCATTGGATTTAATTTGAGTATCTAATCCTTCTGAAAATGACGATATATCTACAGAAAAGCACATTTTTTTAACATACTCATTTGTTTTATTAGTTGTATTTCTATCATGACTAAACATAGTAATATTGTCTCTAATTGATCCTGGTAAAAGGACAGACGTTTGACTAATATATCCTATCTCATCTAAATTAGGAATGAATTTTTCACCTGCTGAAGAAATGAAATCTACATTACCAGTTGCCTTTTTCTCAAGTCCTAGAATCACCTTTAGCAACGTACTTTTACCTACGCCTGAATCACCTACAAGAAGTACTTTTTCGCCTTTCTTTATACTAAAATTAGGATATTTAATCGTTTCTCCATTTTTAAAGTGTACGGATAAATCCGTACATCTTAAAATATTGAAGTCATTTAAACTTTTATATTCTTGTGCTTTATTAACTTGTAATTTCTGATTAATCTCTTTTCTAATAAAACTAGAACCCTTTATTTGACTCAAGCTACTGCTAATAGATTTTATGGACCCTAAAGTACTATACAAAAAGCTACCTACTGCAGCATATACCCCTATTTTTAAAGTATTTCTGTAGATTAAATATGCAACAAAAATTAATAACATAGTTTCGACAATATTAGATATATTGTCAATAAAAAAATTATTACTTTCTGTTATCTTAGATTTACTTATTTTAGCGTCCTCTAGCTTACTACTCTGATAAAGAATATTTTTATATACCACTTTTTCTTTTTTATATTCCCTTGTCAAAGCTAAAGTTGGTATCCAGTTTGCAACTTCTTTTATCAGTACTCCTTTAGCACAAGATTCATTTTTTACAACCTGCGCTATTTTATCACTAAATATTTTAGAGGATGCAACTGTTGTTGACGCAGTTATCAATATAAAAAGACTAAGCCATATATTAATGCTTGAAACAGTAAAAAATATCATAACAATATTAATCATTCCACTAAGTATAGTAAAAAAAGAAAAAAAGTATTCTTTCCCCAACTGCTGCAAATTATTAATACTATTATTTTGTAAATCTGAAATATCTACACTATCTTTTTGAGTAAAAGTACTTTTGAATAACTTAAGTCTAATATTAGATAAATATTCCTGTATTTGTTTTTCTATAAAGTACCCTGAAAAATTACTACAGGAATAGCAAATAATACATATTACGACCTCGAAACCCACAAGCGAAAAAAAACTTATACTAGATTTTCGTTGTAATGCAGATACCAATAGAATAGTAATATAATTATTTGCCGAGCTAAACACTGCTACTACCGACATTAATATTATATTTAAGCTCGACAACATCTTATTGCTTTTAAGCATATCTACATATGTCATGTTCATCCTCCTCGCAATTTTAGTTTTATTGCAATAATTATATCATATCATTTTAAATAAAACTTCATATTTACATTTATTTTTATTTATATTATTATTTATTCAAACCTATTAATTAAACGAGGTTAATGTTTTATGGAGGTATAATCTCATGAAAGAATTAATTAATTTACAAAAGTTAGCTAGGAAACAAGTTCCTACTAACAATGACACTATTTCTACTGATGGATGTACTGTAACTACTAATTGTAAATAATTTTATAGTATTTCATTAAAATCATTATACAAAAAGGATCTAAGCTGAAAAGCAAGCTTAGATCCTTTTAATTTAAAATTTTTCTTTTCTCAAATATAAATGTTTTACTAAAGTTGTCAACAAAACATAAATTACTTCTAGCAAGAGGACTACACCCCAAAAGCTAAATGGCAACTGCATTAAGCCCAAACTTGGAGCAATGCTCGAAGATGGCAACATCGTTCCTAAAATTGCCAAACCAAAGGTTACTAAAAAGACAATTGGGGTTGCATGTTGCTTAAAGAATGGAAAACGCTCATCTCTTAAAGTATGAATAATCATTACCCTAGTCCACAGAGATTCCACAAAAATTCCAGAATAGAACAAAGAAATGAAGACCCAGTGGTGGTAATTAGAGCCAACCAAGTAAGGACAAATTACGTAAAACATTAAAGCCATCGCAATAAAGTCAACAATTGCCGGAATTGGACCAAAGTTTAAGACAAATTTTGGCCACATCCTGATTGACCACTTTTGCGGTTTTTTGACATAATTTTCTGAAACACTGTCAAAGGGGATAACTAAACAACTTAGACTAAAAAGCAAATTTAAAATTAGAACCTGCAATGGTAAAAGTGGCAAAAACGGCAACAGTAAGGAAGAAACAGCCATTGCGATAATACTGCCCATATTGGTAACCAAGAATGTTTTAATATACTTCATCGTATTAGAAAAGACTTTTCTGCCGACCATGATCATTTCTTCAAGCAGCTGCAAATCTTTTTGTTCAAATATAATATCAGCAGATTCTTTAGTGATATCAACCGAGCTATTCGAAGTTACCGTCACATCCGCCACTTTCATCGCTAAAGCGTCTTTATTGCCATCGCCCATATAACCGACAGTATGACCGTTGGTCTTCAATGCGTTAATAATCTTTACCCGCAGTTCTGGAGTCAAATGAACAAAAATATCACATTTTTCCACGATTTCTTTTAATTCTTCAGGACTGGCTTCATCGATCTGTTTTCCATCATAAACCGTATCGACGTTTAAACCCACCTGCAATGCGATCGCACGTGTAACTGCTTCGTTATCACCAGTAAAAATTTTCACGTCGACATTATCGTTCTTTAAATCCTCTAAGGCTTCCTTGGTAGTCTCTTTAGGCGGATCCAAGTATGCTAGATAGCCAATGATCGTCAAATCATGCTCATCTTTGGCAGAAAACTCACCTACTGGAGCAGGATTAAGCTTATAGCCGACAAGCAGGACTCGCAAGCCATCATCATTTAATTCATTGATCTGATTTAAAATTCTTTCTTTCCATTCAGAAGTTAAATCTTCAACTTTGCCGTTGAGTTCAACCTTATTAGAAATAGCCAGCATCCCTTCTGCTGCGCCTTTAGTTACTAATAAGTGCTGTCCATGGTGTTCATCATTATCAACGACCACAACGCTCATTCTTTTTCTAGTGTAGTCGAATGGAATTTCATCAATTTTGTTGTAGTCACGTTGAATTTCATTTACGTCTAATTCATCACCAGCGGCATCAATTACTGCCTTGTCAATTAAATCTTTGACCCCAGTTTGATAGTAAGCATTCAGATATGAAAATTTCAGAATCTGTGGCGTTTCTTGCATATCTAAATCGTAGTGGCGCTCTAACACAACTTGGTTTTGCGTTAAGGTGCCTGTTTTATCAATACAAAAAACATCGGTAGAACCTAAATTCTGAATTGCATTCATCTGCTTAACTACAGCACCACTTTTTGACATTTCCAGTGCGCCTTTAGTCAAATTAGAGTTAACAATAATCGGCAGCACCTCTGGTGTCAGGCCAACAGCCGCAGCTAAAGCAAAAATTAAGCTTTCTCCCCAATCGCCTTTAGTCAAGCCATTAATGACAAACAGTAGTGGGATGATAATTGCAGTAGCGACAATCAAGATCTTAGCTAGTTGTTTCATTTCACGATCAAACAATGTAGTTTTTACTTTTTTACGTGAAATGGCTTGGACTTCTTTACCAAAAACGGTGTGATTACCGATAGCAAAAACAATTCCGGTTCCAGAGCCAGACACAATCGTCGTCCCTTCATACAAGATGTTAGGATAGTTTAAATAATCATTGCTCATGCTCGGCTTAATTATTACATTCGCTACTTTTTCAGCTGGTTCAGGGTCACCATCTAAGTAACTTGATGAACAAAAGAGGTCCTTGCTAGTTAGCAATTTCATATCCGCTGGAATCATGTCGCCGGCCGATAAATTAATTACATCCCCAATCACTACTTCATCTGTGGGTAGCTCGACATTGTGTCCATCACGCCGAATATTCGTAGTAACCGATACCCGATTGAGCAACTGATCTGTTACTCTAGCAATCTTAATCTTTTGAATAAAATTAACCAGCACTGACACAATTAACATAATAACCATCACAATAATTGTGATTGAGTCACTATTGCCTTGTGGTATCAAAATATAACTGGTAAAAAGCGTTAGCAAAGTTAATACTAATAACACTACCGTAAATGGTGTCGCAACCGATTCCCAAAGCAAACGCCATTTAGAAGCATTGGTATTAGTAATAATCTCATTCTTACCGTATTCTCTTCTATTTTCTTCGGCCTTATTAGTAGAAAGCCCTTCCGCACTCGCCTGCAATCTGGCTAGTGTTTCGCTACGCGATTCACGTGCAATACGTTGAATACTCTGAATATCAATATTCGATCGCTTCTTGCTAGCTGCTTTTAACATCATTTGCTCCCTTCTTTAATTGGGACAAGCAAAACAAAAAAGCCACCTGTAATTTCTGCAGGTGACTTTTGCCAAACAAGGCTCTGTCATACTCGTCGTTCAGTTTTAACACTACGTGACGTAAGCACATGCTAGCTATCTGGATCTCGCCTTAAGTCGACGACACCTATTTAACCCGTTGGCATCTCTGGATGTTTCTGGGCGATAGCGTGTGTTCACGTAGGAGTCTCACCTAACAGTTTTTCGCTAATTATGTCTACAAAAAGTGTAAGGACAAAATGCAAATAAGTCAAGCCGACTATTTCTTAGAAATTGGATCACGATGACTAAATCTACGCAAGAAATAAGTAATTCCCGTAATTAAAAATGCCAGTGCCAGTGCGATTGGTAAAGCTACACTATGTGGACGCGCGACTTTATTTTGTTCTGCTTGCGTCAAATCATATTTATCAAGTGCATATTGATATTGTTGATCAACTCTAGTCGCACATGCCCGAAAGACGAAGCGAATTCCCTTGTTAAAAGTTGCATTATTTTGACTACGCAATTTATCTACTTCAGCACGCAAGATATTGCCCCGAGCGACCTCGGTGAAGGCACTATGCAAATCTTTAGTTGAATAAATTTGCACATTACGCTTTTTACCTTTCTGTCCTACCACAATAAAGACCGTTCGCTTAGAATGATCTAGCATCTTAGGTGTTAACTTATTCAGCCTTTTAACCGTTATAACGACAATTTGCGGTTGTTCTTTAGTCTGAAAATAGCGATTATTTTTTTCCGTAACCAAAGTGCGAGTTTCTTTATCTAAAATATGAGCATGATCTTCAATATTTGGCTGGACAAATCCTGTCGTTATTAAAAATACAGTTACTAGTCCCATTAACCAAATTAAATTAATTCTCGTCTTCTTCAAGTTTATGGGCCAAGCTTTCCACGTATTTGCGATTAATCTTAATCTGTTCATAAGGCACCTCGCTATCATGAAGTAGTTGCATCGCCAATGGATTATCGCGATAGTCAAAATAATAGTTAATTTTTTTCACGCCTGCCTGCAACAAGGATTTGCAGCAATTATAGCAAGGAAAATGTGTCACATAAATCTCAGTATTTTCTGTAGAAACACCAAACTTAGCACACTGAATGATCGCATTCATTTCTGAATGAATAGTTCTAACGCAGTGACCATCAACCATTTGATGACCCACATCGTCACAATGCGGTTGTCCTGAAACGGAACCATTATAACCAGTGCCAATAATCCGATTATTTTTTACTAAGACGCTACCAACTAATGCGCGATTACAAGTAGAGCGTTGCGCAATTACTAGCGCCTGCATCATAAAATATTGTTTCCAAGGAATTCGATCGTGCATAACTTTACCTCAGCCTTATCTATTCTTGAAATAGTTCAAACCAATTGCGTCACGGACTTGTTCAAGTGTTGCATTAGCCACTTTATTAGCCTTTTTTGAACCTTCCAGAAGCATTTCATAAACCGCATCTTCATCTTGAGCAAACTTTTCGCGACGTTCACGAATTGGTGCAAGCTCTGCTTCAAGGACCTTGTTTAAGTAACGCTTAATCTTAACGTCACCTAAGCCACCCTTTTGGTATTCTGCCTTAAGTTCTGCCACCTTGTCCTTATCTGGATCGAAGACATCAAGATATGTAAAGACAGTGTTACCTTCAACCTTACCAGGGTCTTCAACGTGAATATGGTTAGGGTCCGTGTACATTGACATAACTTTCTTTTGAACTGTCTTTGCATCATCAGCAAGATAAATCGCATTGCCAAGTGACTTTGACATCTTCGCATTACCATCAAGTCCTGGCAAACGTCCTTGACCTTTAGGTGGGAAATAACCTTTAGGTTCAACCAAAACATCACAATTATAAACACGGTTAAAAGTCCTAACGATTTCACGTGTTTGTTCCAACATTGGTTCCTGGTCATCTCCAACAGGAATAACGGTTGCTTTAAAAGCGGTGATATCAGCAGCTTGAGAAACTGGATAGTTTAAAAAGCCAATTGGAATAGAGTCTTTGAAATCTTTTTGCTTAATTTCTGTCTTAACAGTTGGATTTCTTTCAAGCCGAGCCACAGTTACTAAATCCATGTAGTAAGCAGTCAATTCAAATAGAGCAGGAATTTGTGATTGAACATAAATAGTTGATTTAGCTGGATCAATACCAACAGCTAAGTAATCTAAAGCTACTTGGATCAAACTATTGCGAATTTTTTCCGGATTACGAGCATTGTCGGTCAAAGCCTGTGTATCCGCAATCATAATATATGGATCATATTTACCTGAATTTTGTAATTTTACTCTATTCTTTAATGAACCGATATAGTGACCAATGTGCAGCTTACCAGTAGGACGGTCACCAGTTAATAAAATTTCTTTCGCCATCTTTTTGCTCTTTTCTAATTTTTAAGTTTATTTTTTTATTAATATTAATTGTTTAATTACCTAATTTTAACAAAAAATAGGCTATGATTAAACTAGCCCTAAAGAAAGGAAATGCGTATGTGCAACCAGTTTCGTTTACCTAATTTAAAACAAATTCAACAATATCTCAAAAGCGATCTTGACCTGCCCTTAGTTACACCAAATTTTGACATTCAAGCACAAGATATTTTTCCTAACCAAGTAGCACCTGTTTTGCTTTATCAAAATGGTCAATTGCAATTAAGCAACAAAAAATGGGGCTATCCAAGTCCCGTTGATCCAAAAAAGCCATTATTTAACGCTAGAATTGAGCGATTTTATGATTCAGCGCCTTCAATGTGGGACAAATCCTTTGCCAAGCAACGTTGCTTAATCTTAACCGAAAAATTCTTTGAATACGCTAAAACTACCCATATTGCTGAAAACGGTCGTAAATACCATGATCGCTACGCCTTCCGCACTAATCAACCACTTACCTTAATTGCAGGTATTTATGATCAGGATTATTTTTCAATGGTTACTACCGCGCCTAACAAAGATATGGCGCCAATCCATAATAGAATGCCTCTAGTTGTTATGCCCAACGAACTACGCCGCTGGCTTTTTCAAAATTTTACCAGCTTAATTGATCGTAAAAGTGTTGATCTTCAAATAGAAAAAATGCTAAAATAAAAACATATTGCGGGTATAGTTAAATGGTAGAACGACAGCTTCCCAAGCTGTAGATGCGGGTTCGATTCACGCTATCCGCTTTTTTTATACAAAAATAAGGATGAGAATTTTTCTCATCCTTTTGTTTTTAAATCATAATCACTGTAAGTACGCCACTAACTACAGCTAAGTAAATTGGCATCAATAATGTTTGTGTGTACATATAGCTCCAAGCAAACACCATGCCATAAATTGCATCAATAATAAAGAGTACTACTGAATTTTGAAAGTTCAGTAAGCTATAAATCAGACCTGAAACAATGATCCCCATAATTGCAACTTGCTTAGTATTTCGCCGAAAAGCATAATTGAACAAAAAGCCAGTCGCCAAAAATTCTTGTAGGATTGGTAATACAATTCCTTGGACAACGATTAAAAACCAAAACATGTTAACTGATTCACTTTTGGCATATATCAATTGGAAATCATAATGACTAATCCTGCCATATGATTGTAAGTATGAAATCGAAATCTGTGTAACTGTAATCACTAATGTTAATAGAACAACAGTTGACAAACTGCCCAACCATGGAAGTTTAAAATCACGGGCAAAAAAGCGTTGCTCTCGATTGAAACGATAAACATAAAACAACAGAATCATGGCTGCAACTAAGCCGAATAAAATCAAATCCCAAATATGAACCGGAGATTTTCTAGTAACTAGCTTTACTACTGCAAACACAGCGACATAGCCAGCTAAATAAACGGCATAGCGGATCACATTACCCTCTCTTGATTGTGGCGTATTCAAATTCTTCACTCCTACTCTGAATTGTATCCTACAAAACCCATATTATACCAGAAAAAGACAGTTTATTATAGTTCTCAACTTATTTAACTTCCACAATCGTTACTTGATATTCACCTGCTGGTGCAGCCACCGTTGCTGTTGTACCAGCCTCCTTTTTCATGATTGCTTGACCCAATGGAGAATCAAAAGAAACCTTGCCAGCAGCAAGATCCGCTTCCATTCGCCCAACTACTTTGTATTCTTCTGTTTCATCATCGTCATCAAACTTAAGCACAACGGTCTTTCCTAGATCAACCTTACCATCATCTTCAGCTTTAACAATTTCGGCATACTTTAATTGTTTGCCTAGGTAACGCAGACGACTTTGTAAGTGACCTAGATCACGTTTTGCTTCAGTATATTCAGTATTTTCCGAAAGATCACCTAAAGCTCGTGCAGCCTGCAAAATTTTAATTCTACGTGGCCGATCTTTTTTTAATCGAGCAATTTCATCCTCAATTTGTTGATAGCCTTCTGGAGTCATTTTCTGAAAATATACCATTTCTATTTCACAAACTTTCTTTATTTTTCTATACGTAATAATTATCTACAATCTCAGAATGTTATTGTAGCAGCGTTATCAGTCTAAAATTAGCACTATGCATTTTTGAGTGCTAATTTGTGTCATTTCTATAAAAAGCGACTACAATAAACAGTGTAAGGAGAAAAGAGATCAAGAAATGAGTTGATCTTTTCCTTATATTCTAATTAAGCAAATACAAAAATGAAAGGAAGTTTTATTTATGGCAAACGATATGATGAATCGGCGCAACGACATGATGGATGCAATGAATGATTGGTTTGGTTTTCCAAGAAACTTCTTTGACGATAATGAAATTGAAAACATTATGCAATCTGATGTTGCAGAAACTGATAAGGACTATCTAGTTAAGATTGACATGCCTGGCATGGATAAGCAGGATATCAACGTTAACTATAATGACGGTACGTTAAATGTCAGCGGCACAAGAAAATCATTTAAGGACACTAGCGATAAAAATAGAAATATCATTCATAAGGAAAGAAGTGAGGGCAGTATTTCTAGAAGCTACAGATTGCCAAATGTAGTTGCAAGTGAGATTCATGCAAAGTATGATAATGGTGTATTGACCATCACTTTGCCAAAGGAAACTGCCGGCGATGATGGCAATTCTATAAAAATTGATTAATTTATTAGGTTTATGCAAGAGGTCTAATAAGTTAACGGATTAATAATTCTCTACAAGCGAGTTCTAATTGAACCCGCTTGTATTTTGCTTTAAAATAGAGTTAGTTTAGAAAAAAATTATAAAATTAAAAAGGAGATTTTTTATGGCTCATGAATTAACTGTGCAAGAACTAGAAAAGTTCTCTGCCGAATTTAATAAAAAACCTGAAAATAAAGTCGTTGCTCGTGCAGCTCAACGCAGTGGTGTGCTTGAAGCATCTTATAACGACCGTGTTCAAGGACAATTAACCAGAGTATTCTCAACCGAACTTGACACCAACAACGTTACTAATCAAAAGCATTCAGGTCGTTGCTGGTTGTTCGCAACTTTGAACGTTTTACGTCATGCTTTTGGTAAAAAATACAAGGCTAAAGATTTCACTTTCTCACAAGCTTACAACTTTTTCTGGGACAAGATTGAACGTGCCAACATGTTCTACAACAGAATCTTAGACAGTGCTGATATGCCACTTGATTCACGTCAAGTTAAGGCTGACTTAGACTTTGCTGGTAGTGATGGTGGACAATTCCAAATGGCTGCCGCTTTAGTTGAAAAATATGGTGTTGTTCCTTCATATGCAATGCCAGAAACTTTTAACACCAATGATACTACTGGTTTTGCGACTGCTTTAGGCGATAAGTTAAAGAAGGATGCTTTAGTATTGCGCCACTTGAAGCAATACGGCAAAGATGATGAAATTAAAAAGGTTCGCGAAAAATTTTTAAGCGAAGTTTACCAAATGACTGCTATCGCAGTAGGTGAACCACCTAAGACTTTCGATCTTGAATATCGTGATGATGATAAGAAATATCATTTAGAAAAGAACCTTACTCCACTTGAATTCTTGCATAAGTACATGGGCGATGTCGATTTTGATGATTATGTTGTTTTAACCAATGCTCCAGACCATGACTATAACAAGCTTTATGGTCTACCAGCTGAAGACAACATTGAAGGTTCACTGAGAATTAAGCTTTTGAATGTACCAATGGAATACTTGTCCAGCGCTGCTATCGCTCAATTAAAAGACGGCGAAGCTGTTTGGTTTGGTAACGATGTTTTACGTCAAATGGACCGTAAGACTGGTTACCTTGACACTAATTTATACAAGTTAGATGACTTATTCGGCGTTGACCTTAAAATGTCTAAAGCAGACAGATTAAAGACCGGCGTCGGTCAAGTGTCACATGCCATGACTTTAGTTGGTGTTGATGAAGACAACGGCGAAGTTCGTCAATGGAAAGTTGAGAACTCATGGGGCGATAAATCTGGTGTTAAAGGCTTCTACGTCATGAATAATGAATGGTTTAAGGACTATGTTTACGAAGTTGTAGTCCACAAGAAGTACTTAACTGAAAACCAAAAGAAGCTCGCTGAAGGTCCAATCACTGACCTACCAGCATGGGATTCATTAGCTTAACGAGCAATGATCATATAAAAAGGCGATCCATATCGGATCGCCTTTTTAGCATAAATATAATATTAATATAGAGAGAGTTGCATTAGATTTGGTATCTAATTTTCGTAGCTTGCCGCTACTTCTTCGTAATGCTTGACTTCATCGTCAGAGCAGCGTACGAAGTGTCCTGGACGAATTTCATGCATTGAGCGTTGTTTTCCGTCCATTTCTTCTTTTTGAGCGTCATAAGGAATCCTTGTCCGGCTCCGCTCAACTTCTGGATCAGGAATTGGCACTGCAGAAATCAAACTCTTCGTGTAATCATGAAGTGGTCGATCATAGACGTCATCGGCTGGACCTACTTCCAGTAGTTTACCGTAGTGCATTACACCAATTCGGTCAGAAATAAACTTAACCATTGATAAATCGTGGGCAATGAACAAGTAAGTTAAACCACGCTTTTTCTGTAATTCAATCATCAAGTTAACTACTTGAGCTTGAATTGATACGTCTAGAGCTGAAATAGGTTCGTCTGCAACAATAAATTTTGGCTCTACGGCTAAGGCGCGAGCAATCCCGATTCTTTGACGCTGACCACCTGAGAATTCATGTGGAAAACGGCTAGCATGACTTGCATTTAAGCCAACAGTTTCCAATAATTCCTCTACTCTCTCAGTTCGTTCATCTTTATTTTTAACCAAATGGTGAATATCTAATCCTTCAGCAATAATGTCCTCAACAGTCATTCTAGGATTAAGTGAAGCATAAGGATCTTGAAAGATCATTTGTGCATCCCGTGTAAAAGCTAGTTTGTCTGCACGACTTTTTAAATCTGCTACATTTTTGCCTTCAAAAATCACTTCGCCACTAGTTGGCTTATACAATTGCAAAATTGAGCGCCCAGTAGTTGTCTTACCAGAACCAGATTCACCTACCAAGCCGAAAGTTTCACCTTCATAGATATTAAAGCTTACATCGTCAACAGCCTTGGTGACATTACGACCATTTTTAAAGTATTGTTTTAGATGTTTTACTTCCAAAATTTTCTTTTTTTCTGGCATAAAAATCTCCTTTACCGCGACTAGTTAACCTCTGGCAGTTTATCTTCTTGTTTCATCAAGTTATATTTTTTCCAGCGACGTGTAATTTCAGCTGGTGGTTCCACTTTAGGTGCACCTGGTGCTAAAAGCCAGGTTGCAGCATAGTGAGTATCAGTTACCTTGAAAAATGGTGGCTTTCTTTCCACATCAATCTTCATGGCATACTTATTTCTTGGTGCAAAAGGATCACCCTTGGGCGGATCAAGCAAGTTAGGAGGCGTACCTGGAATCGACTCCAAAGTATCACTGTTTAAAGTAGGCATTGAATTGATTAAGCCCCAAGTATATGGATGCTGTGGATCATAAAAAATTTCATCAACACCACCGAATTCTAAGAATTCACCAGCGTACATTACAGCTACTCTATCTGCCATACCGGCCACCACGCCCAAGTCGTGCGTAATGAAAATAATTGAGGTCTTAACCCGCTTTTGCAAGTCTTTCATCAAGTCCAAGATTTCAGCTTGGACAGTCACGTCTAGAGCTGTAGTTGGTTCATCAGCCAGCAAAATCTCTGGCTCACAAATTAAAGCAATCGCAATCACGATTCTTTGTCTCATCCCACCTGAAAACTGGTGAGGATATTGATTAATTCGTTCTTCTGCATTTGGGATTCCCACGGCCTTCATCATTTCCAAGGCTTTAGCCCAAGCTTCTTTCTTAGAGGCACCCTTATGTTTGATTAATGGCTCCGCAATTTGCTGCCCAATCTTCATAGTTGGGTCAAGCGAAGTCATTGGATCCTGGAAAATCATCGAAATTTCGTTACCACGAATTTTCTGCATTTCTTTTTCTGATAAGTCAAGCAGATTTTTACCGTGAAAATCAATCTCGCCGTCTTCAATCTGAGCATTTCGTGCTAACAGACCGATAATACTTCTGGTAGTAACCGACTTACCTGAACCTGATTCTCCTACAATTGCGAGCGTCTCTCCCTTATTTAGGTGAAAGGAAACGTTACGAATAGCTTTAACCTCACCAGCATAAGTGTGGAAATCAATTTTTAAATTTTTAACATCTAAAACTCTTTCTTCTGGCATTTAGGTTAATCCTTTCTATCTTTGTCCCCGTGGATCGAAGGCATCACGCAAACCATCACCTAATAAGTTAAAGGCAATCATCAACACACACAATACGATTGCTGGATACCACATCTGATATGGCAAGAATTGAAAATTCTTTTGTCCTTCGTTCAAAAGTACACCTAGTGAAGTTTCTGGGGCTGAAATACCGATTCCGATGAAACTTAAGAAGGCTTCGAAGAAGATGGCAGTTGGAATAGTGTACATTGTTTGAATAATGATGATGCTTGAAAGGTTTGGCACTAAGTGTTTCCAAGCAATTTTCCAAGGTGATTCACCTAATGATCTAGCTGCCAAAACATATTCTTCATTTTTCAAACTCAGAGTTTCTGCTCTAACTTGCCGTGCCATTGTCGTCCAACTTGAAATAGCAATTGCCAAGATAATTGACTTAATACCTGGTTTTAATACCACCAACATCAAAACTACAATGATTAAATTAGGCACGGAAGAGATAATTTCAATAATCCGCTGCATCACGTTATCGACTCCCCCGCCTTTCCAGCCGGACACTATTCCGTACGCGACTCCGATAGTTAAATCAAAGAAAGCTGCAACTAAAGCGACGATCAATGAAATCTTTGTACCATAGATAATTCTCTGCCCCAAAGATCTGCCTAAATAATCGGTACCTGCGATGAAGTACTTATCTTTAGGCACACCATTTTGAGCATAAGCATCAACCCACTTGCCATTTTGCTTAATCTTACCGTTCAACCCGTTAATTGCGCTCATTCCTGGCACTTTAGCAGGCAAATTGGCATATTGTGGGTGCGATTTAACTAAAGTAGATTTATTGATGAATGGGGTTGAACCAAAAGCTACTACAATCATCAAAATAACAATAATTGCAGAAATAATAGCTGCTTTTCTCTGCTTGAAGCGAAGCCAAACATTTTGTGCAAACGATAAAGATGGACCTGCAATGTTTTCGTTATCCTGTGCTTCATCTTTTGGTAAGGGTTCAAAGGCATCTGCAGGAAGGTTTAATTTTTCTTCAGTCATATTGTCTTCTAGGCCTCGCTTTCATCTAATCTAATTCTTGGATCAATTAATCCATAAACAATATCAGTAATCAACAGAATTACTACTAATCCAATACAGTAAACCATCGTAATTCCCATGATTGTTGGATAGTCGTTAGTCAAAATCGACTTAACAAATTGTTCACCAATCCCAGGAACGTTAAAGATATTTTCAATAACCATTGAACCAGTCATCAAGGCTACAGCATAAGGACCAATCAGAGTTACTAATGGAATCATTGAATTACGCATTGCGTGTTTTCTAATAACTTCCATTCTGCTCAATCCCTTGGCCTTACCTAACTCAATATAGTCACTACTTAAGGTATCAACCATACTGGTTCGGATAAACCGAGCTGTTTCCGCAAATGGTCCAACTGCCAAAGCAATCGTTGGCATAATCGTTTGAGAAAATTGCCCCCAACCAGCAATTGGGAACCAACCTAGCTTTAAACCGATGTAGTATTGAAGCAAAACTGCTAAAACAAAGTTAGGAACTGATTTACCCAAAATAGAAATTACAGTAGCAGTTGAGTCAACCCAAGTACCCTGTCTCATAGCAGCAATTGCCCCAGCGATTACGCCAAGGACAACTCCCAAAATTAATGCTTGTAAACCTAATTGTACTGACGCACCCAAACGCGCCCCAATTAATGAAGCTACCGGTTGGTTACTATATTGGAAGGATGTCCCAAAATCACCATGAAGCATCCCCGCAATATAAATCAAATATTGTTGCCAGATAGGTTTATTTAAACCATACTGTTGATCCATAATTTGCCGCTGAGTTAGCGTCATCTTTGCTTCATTAGCATAAGGTGAACCCGGCATCAATTTCATTAAGAAAAAAGTTACCGTAGCCACGATAAGCAAAGTGAGGATCATATAAAATATACGTTTTAATAGGTATCTAGCCATATTAATTGCTCCCTCATTTTATTTTATGCTTTCATTTACTTTTTAATGTTGTTTTAATTATACCAAAAGAAATAAATATATCTAGTGAAAATTTCCAAAAAATTAAAAAAATAAGAGAGAGATTTTGCTTTCTCTCTTATTTTTAACTTTTATTATATCTATTTTGCTTTACTTATAGTTTGGAGCAGCTTTGGTCATTTGAACATCATGTGGATGTGACTCACGTAAACCTGCATTAGTAATTTGAACAAATTGAGCTTTATCAATTAATTCCGGAATATTTGCAGCACCACAATATCCCATACCTGAACGTAATCCGCCATCAATTTGAAAGACTACATCAGAAACATCGCCCTTGTATTCTACTCGGGCTTCAACACCCTCTGGAACTAGTTTATTAGCTTCGTTTACGCCACCTTGGAAGTAACGGTCACTTGAACCGTGTGCTTGGGCCATCGCACCAACAGACCCCATTCCGCGATAGCGCTTATACTTCTTGCCATTATCTTCAAAAATTTCGCCAGGTGCTTCAGTAGTACCTGATAGCATTGAGCCAAGCATGACAGCATTGCCACCCGCTGCTAAAGCTTTAACAACATCACCTGAATATTTAATTCCACCATCTGCAATGATTGGCTTGTGATATTCACGTGCAGCTGTAGCAGCATCATAAATAGCCGTGATTTGTGGCACACCAACACCAGCAACAACTCTAGTAGTACAAATTGATCCAGGGCCAATACCAACTTTGACGACATCAACACCAGCATCAAACAGTGCTCTAGTTGCATCCCCAGTCGCAACATTACCAGCAATCAAAGTTGCTTCTGGAAAATGATCGCGGATTTCTTTGATCTTGCGCAATACCCCAGCTGAGTGACCATGAGCAGTATCGATAACGATCGCATCAGCACCAGCTTCAAGCAATGCTTCTGCTCTTTCAAAAGTATCACTGGTTACACCAACTGCTGCAGCACAGAGCAGATGATTTTGATCATCAGTTGCGGCCTTTGCAGCACTAGTTGGCACAACTACGCTCTTTACGTTGGCTACTTCACCAGCTTGCGCTTGAATTGACATATTCTTGTGCACAACGCCTAGCCCACCTTGGAGAGCCATTGCAATTGCCATTGCACCTTCAGTTACAGTATCCATCCCTGCACTGATCAATGGAATATTTAATTTAATGTTATCCGCCAAAGTCGTACTCAAATCAACTTCGTTTGGCAAAACATGACTTTCTGCTGGAATTAATAAAACATCATCAAACGTTAAACCTTTTTTAGCGAATTTTGTATCCCAATTTGACATTTAAGCTCTCCTTTTCTCATTCAAAAAATTATTAGTTTTACTTTACTAGCCTAACTTGCTTTTTTCAAGCGAAAATCAAAAAGCAGACCGATTTTTTCGGTCTACTTTTTGATTACATAGAGGAGTTGTTTATTGTTATAAGTTCTATTATTTAGATATTTAGGATTTTAGTCTACTTTTCAACATAAGCATATTTGAAGTTATAGTTAGCTCCAGCACCATTATATACAACGCCCTTGACAGTTGGACGAACCATCCAAGCTTCTGCTGGCTGGTAAAGTGGTACTACGCCTTGCTCAGTTAACAATACACGTTCAGCCTTAGCTAAATCTTCAAAACGAGTATTTTCGTTTCCAGTAGTTTTAGAAGCTGCTACATACTTATCATATTCCTTATTAGCCCACTTACCCCAGTTGTATGAAGCATTTGAGGTGTTCAAGTCAAGGAATGAGATTGGATCAGTAAAGTCAGCTTGCCAACCCATCAATAAAGCATCAAAGTTGCCATTTTGGCTACGAACTAAGGCAGTCTTTTTAGGTAAACTATTTACTCTGACATTAACGCCTTTCAAGTTTGACTCAATAGTACTTTGCAAGTATTCACCTGCTTTTTTGGCATCATCATCGTCATAGGTTAGCAAAGTGAAGTTAACTTTGCTCTGTCCTAAAGCCTTTTGTGCTTTCTTCCAATAACTTTTAGCTAAAGTAGGGTTATATGTCATTAACTTATCAGTTTCAGCAGTTTTGACTAATTCAGTATAATCTTTGCCATTTACTTCAGTCATACTATTTGGCGAAAAGGTAGTGACTGGCTTGTTAGCACCACCTACAGCTGAAGCTAATGCTTTACGATTAACTGATAATGAAAGTGCACGGCGGAAGTCAGTATTTTGGAAAAGCTTGTTCTTTTCGTTTAATTGTAAATATTGTGTTGAAGAAGCTGGTCTAATTGTATAACCACTCTGGTTCTTCAATTGTTTTGTAGCTTGTGGTGCCAATAATGCTACATCTAATTTTCCAGATTGATACAAGTTGTAGTCGGTTGATGGTGTCTTTTGCACGCTGTAATTAATCTTGCTTAGTTTTACCTTGCTCTTGTCCCAGTAGTCCTTATTCTTAACTAGCTTCCAAGACAAGTTTGAACCGGTCCAGCCTTTTGAGACAAATGGTCCGTTATAAACCATTGTTTTAGATGAGGTACCATAGTTTTTGCCATATTTTTCAACAGCATGTTCATTTTGTGGGAAGAAAACTCCGAAGCCCATCAATAACTTAAAGTATGGAATTCTTTTATCCAAAGTAACGGTTAAATGTTGGTTATCATCTGCTTTAACACCGAGTGTTTCAACCTTCTTCTTTCCTGCCACAACATCATCTGCATTCTTTACTCCTGAGAAAAGATAAGCATATTGTGAGGCAGTATTTGGATCAACAGTCCTACGCCATGAATAGACGAAATCTTTAGCAGTAACTGGATCACCGTTAGACCATTTGGCATTCTTTCTCAAAGTAAAATGCCACACTTTACCATCTTTTGAAACTTCAGTCTTGGTTGCTAAAGCATTTTCCACCTTAGAATTTTTACCTAAACGATAGAGTCCTTCCATCGAATTATTAATTTGATCTAAACTAGTTGCATCAGTCACCTTGGACAAATCTAAAGTTTGTAATTCTGATTTAGTCATCCAATTCAAGGTTTGCTTGGTACCAGATGACGAACTTTTATTTGAACAGGCTGCCAAAGTTGCAGCTGATACGACGGTTAATAAACTTGCACTAAAATACTTTTTCCACTTTTTCATTTTGATCCTCATTCTTTTTTATTACAAAAAAGGAGCAACCTTCACATGGTTGCTCCTTCTATCTATTCATCAAATCATAGCTAGACTATTATTACGCAATTACAAGTGAAGAGAGATTATTTTTATGTCTTGTTTGTAAAATAATAATTGCTGAAATAATAATCATTACTATGTCCTCCTGATTTTTTAATTAATTTGCTACATAAGTATTCTTGAAGTTGTAGTTTAAGCCAGCGCCATTGTAGACAATGCCCTTAATGTCTGGACGAACTAACCAAGCTTCAGTCTTGTAGTAAAGTGGGGCGATTCCTTCATCGCTAAGCAAGATCTTTTCTGCTTTTTCAAGGTCATCCCAACGCTTAGTTGTATCTGCTGTAGTCTTAGAATCAGCGATCAACTTGTCGTATTGGGAGTTACTCCACTTACCGTTATTTTGTGCATTCTTGCTAGTAAACAAGTCAACGAATGAAATTGGATCGGCAAAGTCAGCTGACCAACCTGAAACAACAACATCGAAGTTACCACTAGTTGAACGGTTCAAACGAGTCTTGAATGGTACGTTAGCTACTGAAACCTTCATGCCCTTCAAGTTTTCTTCTAATTGACTTTGAAGTGTTTCAGTCGTCTTTTGACCTGAATCAGTATCATCAGACAAGATTGTAAATGAAACGTTCTTAACGCCTAATTCCTTCAAAGCCTTCTTGTAAAGTTTCTTAGCTTCAGTTGGGTTATATGCGGCGTTCTTCTTATCACCAACAACTTCTGACCAGTCCTTGCCATCGTGGTTAACTACACCCTTTGAAGTTAAACTGGTTGCTGGGGTATTAGCACCACCTAAAGCACTTCCCAGTGCCTTTCTATTGATTGACATTGAGATTGCTCTACGCAAGTCAGCATTTTGGAAAATCTTCTTCTTTTGGTTAAATTGCAAATAGAAGGTTGCTGCAGTATCACGCAAAGTGTAACCCTTTTGATGTTTTAAGTTCTTAGTTTGTTGTGAATCTAAAATAGTAGCATCAAGCTTATTTGACTGGTACAAGTTGTAAGCTGTTGATGGTGTCTTTTGCACGCTGTAATTAATGGCATCAAGCTTAACATTCTTCTTGTCCCAGTAATTCTTGTTTTTCACAAGCTTCCAAGAAAGGTTAGAACCAGTCCAGCCCTTTTGTACAAAAGGTCCGTTGAAGGCTGTAGTCTTAGATGAAGTACCATACTTAGAGCCATTAGCTTCAACTACCTTTTGGTTTTGTGGGAAGAACAATGGAAATCCCATCAATAATTTAAAGTATGGAATTCGTTTGTCCAAAGTAACAACTAATTTATTATCGCCTTCGGCTTTTACTCCCAAACTATTAACTGGTGCCTTACCTGCAGAAATCTGAGTGGCATTATGAATTCCTTCGAAGAGGTAAGCATATTGTGAAGCCGTCTTTGGATTAACGGTTCTGCGCCATGAGTAAACAAAGTCTTTAGCCGTTAACTTATCACCATTAGACCACTTAGAATCACGCAAGGTGAAAGTCCAGGTCTTACCATCTTTTGAAACCTTGGTATCTGTTGCCAAAGCATTCTCAACTTTAGAATTCTTACCTAAACGGTATAAACCTTCTTCAACGTTACCCAATTGGTTAAAACTGGTAGCGTCTGTTGCCTTAGAAATGTCCATCGTTGGAATTTCAGCCGAATCCATCCAATTAATTGTTTTCTTAGCTGATGAACTTGACGAATTAGAATTACTACCACATGCTGCCAGCGTTGAACCGGCAATTAAAACGGTTGCTCCTGCAGCAAATAATTTGGTAAACTTCATACACATTGCTCCTCTCATTTATGAGAAAAATAATAGAACTCTTTAAGTTGTTTATAAGTATAGCTAAATATTTTTTGCTTTGCAAGTTTTTTTTAATATTATTTTTAATTTATTTAAAAAATAAGCCTCAATGCTGATGTATCAAGGTTTATTCAAAATTAAATTATTCTAAACATTCCATTCTTGCATAAATTCACGTACAAAGTCGCGCATGTATGCAGTTCGTCTTTCCGCTTCTTTTTTAGCAGCAGGAGTATTCATTAAATCTTCTAAATGAAAAAGTTTCTCATAAAAGTGGTTGATTGTGGTTTCGACATGGTTACGATATTGATCATGACTAGTTAAAACGGCTGGCTTAATCTCTGGATCGTAAATCTTATTGCCATGTTTACCACCATACGTAAAGGCACGGGCAATTCCAATCGCACCCAAACTTTCTAGACGATCAGCATCTTGCACATATTGTCCAGATAAAGGCAAATGATAGTGATGCTCAATATTAGCTGAAAATGACATGTGTTGAATGGTGAATAAAATATCCCATGCCTCTAGTTCATTAAACCCTACTTGCGGCAATAACTCTTCAATTTCATCAATCACCTTTTGTGGGTCAGCACAGATTTTTTCATCAATCGTGTCATGCAAATAACCTGCTGTTTTAATAATAGCAACTACCCGGCTATCTTCATGAGCATCAGCATGATCTGCTAAATACATTTGACTAGCCAAATTAGCTACCCGTTCGCCATGATAAAAATCATGACCCGTTTTTTCATTCTTTAAGTGTGTTTGAGTAAAATCGATAACTTGTTTAATTTCCATTATGCCATTGAGTCCCATGCTTCTACCGGCGTTGCTTTGCCTTCCCAAATCTTAACCAGTTTTTCCGGTACATATTGTTTTTTAACAACTACTTTGAAGAGATATTCATCAAACCAGTTATCATCCATCACAAAGTAGCCTTTTTCACCGACCTTGCTTCCCCATGAGTTTTCAATTTTCCATTGACGTGGCTTTCCATTAACAACATCCACACCAACCATCGTCATGGCATGAGTTGAACCCGAAGCACCAGTTTCCAGTCTCTCTTTTTTGCTTAACTTAGTTTCAATATTAAAAATAGTATCAGTTTGATAGAGGTTATGAGCTAAAATTCCCTTTTGACGATCGCTATCTTTACCTACATCACAACCAAACCAAAAAGTTTCGCCTGCTTCAAGTTGCTTAATCGCAGCTTCTTTAAGATTTTCAATTTTAGTGTTTAAGAAATGAACTGGACTTCCGCCCTCTACATTGTCTTCAAATGGCAAAGCATACAGCTTATCAAATTCATGATCTGGTGCATTGAACAAAACAATATAGTCATCCAAGTCATCAGTAAAGTAGTCGTGAAAGAAATCAAGTGGAGTAAGATCACCATCAAAATGATACTTACCTTCATCATCCTTAAACTCAAGGTCAAATTTTTGTACTGGTTGACCGAAAGCAATTACTGCCATACGGTAAACCTCACTCAAAAATTCTTGACGTTTAACTTCAATTTCATCATTTTTACCTGCTTGAGCTAACTTACGCAACACAAGTCCATCTTCTCGCAACTTATTATTCAAAATACGATTGAAGAAAGCAGTATTGTTGGCAGTGAAACTTTCATCTTGAGCATAGGTTGGCACTAAGCCGTACTTCCTAATCAAAGAAACAGCCATAGCCCATTGGCCACCATCAGTATCAGGTCCCTGCATATAAGTATGCACTGTTCTGTCACTAAGTGGACGATCTGCGGTATTCAAAATATTATCAAAGAAAATATTTGCTCGTTCAATTCGATCCCAGAAGAATAAATAATTTTGTGAAAAAGTAAAGTTTTTAGCATTATACTTCTTAGCAAAACCATGACGCAATGTATTCAAGGCCGCAAATAGCCAGCAGCGACCCGATTGCTTTTGATCAGTAACATTATCAGTTGGGATTTCAATTGAAAAAGTGCGGTTCAATTTCCTAACCTTTTCTGAATCCAAACTAGCCTTAGCCACACCATTATTAACAACAGCCAATTCCGCAACCCGATTTTGTGGTTTTTGCTCATATTCTTTTTGAAATTTAGCAATTTCATTCATTGTAAGTTCATGCTTCATAAAATTTTTCCTTTCTTGCCAAAAACAACAACTAAGCCGCTTCCCAGGTTTGAACTGGGGACCTCCTCCTTACCACGGCGGTGCTCTACCTATTGAGCTAAAGCGGCGTCTATATTGTATCAAAAAAGGCGAAGACATTCATTTGAACATCCTCGTCCTTATTTATTCTCTCCAAGTATTTTTAGAAAATAAGTATTCAAAACGGTTATTAAATTTGCTTTTATTTAGTTCTTAACGACGTCTTTAATATTCAACCATTGACTCTTGTTGATTCTGACAATCTTCTTTTTATTAACTTTCTTAACGTCTTTTACAGTATAAGTAGAACCCATTGCAACTTTTTTGCTAGTTTTTTCAGCATTTTTATTGTAAACAGCTACTTTTTGATTTTTGGTGTCTTTAATAACAACAAAGATCTTATCACCCTTTTTAATAGCAGGATTGGTTGGAGCTTGTGTTGCAGTACCCAATTTAGGAGCAGTAAATGAAGTAGCTTGAGCAATAGGAGTAAGAACACAGCCTAAACTCAAACCGATTACCAAACTTGAAATAATCTTAATAGCTTTTTTAGATTCTAGCATTTTAATAACCTCTTTCTATTTACTTACTTTCTCTTTACACTATTACTATAACACTGTTTGATTATAAGTAAAGTAGATAGTGGTGCTTTTCACATATTTTTATTAAAAGTCAGTTTTTTTAATCAAGTGCTTTGCATCAGCATTTGCAAAAGGTATACGCAGCTATTTTATGTTGGTATTGCACTTGAAGCAGTAAATCGTATAGTAATAATGTGAATTTGTGAATAACTTAATAAATAGATTGTAGCAATTGATTTTAGAAAATAAAATAACAATTTAAGAAGTAAAATATTATTTTACACAAATCATTATCTTTTACAAATATTAGTTGGTAGTAAATATCTCCGATTATTAGCTAAAAAAATAGAGGAAAAAATCCCTCTATTTGAAACTGTCAAATCTTTTGTGTAAATAGATCTTTCTCGTAAATTGATTTTTTAAT
>NZ_PCYV01000109.1:0-369 GCF_002553785.1 Lactobacillus sp. UMNPBX15 | reverse complement strand
ATACCATTCACATTTATAAGATAAAACCTGCCTAAACTTGCCAAACATTGATCTGTGCATTCCTTTTGAGGCAACATGGCTCATCATCATCTTTTTGACATCTAAGTCTTCAATGACAATCGAATCATAATTATCAACCAGCATAGTGGTAAATTTTTGCATTAAGTCATTTTGGATATTTGAAGCACGCTGATAAGCCGCTTGAAGCTTGGTTTTCGTCTTCAAGTACTTTTTGCTTTGCATTGCCTGTTCTTTTCCATTGACTTCACGTTTTCTAGCTAACAGTCTTTGATAATGCTTTATTTTTTCATAAGTTTGCTCAAGTTTTTTAGGCAGGATGCTTTTATTTCCGCCAAGATAGTTGAAATG
>NZ_PCYV01000108.1:0-371 GCF_002553785.1 Lactobacillus sp. UMNPBX15 | reverse complement strand
AAGGGATATAGTAATTCTTCATAAAGTCACTGTATAAGAGTCCATAGTTTGCATAACCATTTTGACTCTGGTACTCATTTTTTATTCTTAAGCACTCTTTATAGGCATCGTGAGCAGACCTAAACCTATTATTATTGGCATCACGTCGGCTTTTCTTTTGGATTCTTTTCCCTGTCAGTAAATCATGGCCTAATTCAACTAAATAATAGTAATGACCCTTATTGTCTACATAAACATCTGGATATTTAGTCTTTGCCAATGCTATCATTCCCGTCTTTTAATAACGGAAACCCAACAATTTTTTCAACAGCACGAACTGGTACAACACCAATCCTTTTCCCATTGTATAAAGGCAAACCTTGTTCCACAAG
>NZ_PCYV01000107.1:0-373 GCF_002553785.1 Lactobacillus sp. UMNPBX15 | reverse complement strand
GTTACTAAAAATCTCAAAGCCATCTATGAGGCCACCACAGGCCACCAGGCAGTTGATAAGGACGGAAATGATCTAACACCCTTAGAAATGGCAAATGGCATTACACACGCTGCTAGGGCCTCTCAAAGCAATAAAGAACAAGCAGATAAAGACATGGTAGCTACTCAAGAAAAAGAAAAAGCTGCCAAACAGCAGCAAGAACAACAAGAACAGCTACTAAATCAACAGCGACAACAACTACAAACTTTACAAAACCAAATTAACGATGCTGACGAACAATTAAAGCAACGCAAATTACAGCGCGTTAAGGAAGCTCAACAGGAAGTTGACCGTAATAACCTAATGTACGGTGATAATGAACCAATAACCGCAG
>NZ_PCYV01000106.1:0-377 GCF_002553785.1 Lactobacillus sp. UMNPBX15 | reverse complement strand
ATTTTAGAATTTATCCTGTGTCTAATATTCAAAAATTGACTTTTACTTAATTAATTTTTCTACTTCCTTTAATTTATCGTCAGTTACTAGTTCCCTCATTATTTTATTTAGTTTCTCATCAACATTACCAATCTTATTATCCAGCTTTGCCAAATTCTCAAACTCCTTTTGACAATCTAATCTCTCTTGGAACTGATATTGATTAATATAGCGAGCCATTGTTAAATTAAAATCATTTTTCTGTATTTCTCCAAAAGATACTTTACGAGAGAAATTCTTTACTTCTTTTTGATTGTTAAATGCATCCACAATCTTTCTAATATTATCGTCTGTTAAAACGTTATTTGATTTTACTTTCTGATATTCCTTACTTGCAT
>NZ_PCYV01000105.1:0-377 GCF_002553785.1 Lactobacillus sp. UMNPBX15 | reverse complement strand
TACTTTAACGCCACCCTTTGTTTCAGTAATTTTACTTTGGAGTTCTCCAAATGCAAAGGCAACAAGATAAGTGGACATTCGCACAGTGGGTTCAAAGTAGTGGATGCCATTTTCAACGTGATCTTCTGGCATATTAGCGATAATGGTTTCACCAGGATGCTCATCAAATTTAATTGCTAGACTGAAGGTAGCCTTAGCCTCTGGTTCATCGACACAGGGAAAAGCTTGCCGAGCAAAAGTTGTTTCAAATTGAGTCCCGATAATTTGCTTTTTCTCCCCGTCAACCTCATAGTATGATGGATAAATTCCCATCATCGAATCAGTTAACTTAGTATTATAAGTTACAGTAAAAGTTACTTTACCAGTTTGCGGAAGGG
>NZ_PCYV01000104.1:0-383 GCF_002553785.1 Lactobacillus sp. UMNPBX15 | reverse complement strand
TAGCAGAAAATAATTTCTTGCCAGACTTAGAGGCAATTCCTGAAGAGGTGGCGCAACGTGCTAAATTCTTCTATCTTAACTATCCTAATAATCCAACGGGTGCTGTAGCTACTCCCGAGTTTTATCGCAAATTAGTTGCGTGGGCCAAAAAGTACCATGTGGGCATTATTAGTGACTTTGCCTATGGCGCAATTGGCTTTGACGGTCAAGCTCCAGTTAGCTTTATGGAAACACCAGGCGCTAAAGATGTGGGAATTGAATTTTATACCTTTTCTAAGACGTTCAACATGGCAGGGTGGCGAATCGCATTTGCGGTTGGTAATGCAGATATTATTGAAGCCTTAAACTTAATTCAAGATCACCTATTCGTTAGTCTTTTTCCT
>NZ_PCYV01000103.1:0-383 GCF_002553785.1 Lactobacillus sp. UMNPBX15 | reverse complement strand
CCTTCATGATCATCAAGTATCGCCTCATACACTGGCAAAACAAATTATTCAACAGATTCAGTTAGAAACCGGAATTACTGCAACGGCCGGGATTGGTACAAACCTTTACTTAGCAAAAGTGGCGATGGATATTGTTGCAAAACGGATTCCTGCTGACCGAGATGGTGTCCGGATTGCTCAAATGAATGAGTACCAATATCGACGCTATCTTTGGGCACATCAGCCCCTGACAGATTTTTGGCGAATTGGTCGCGGTTATGCAAAACGATTGGAAAAATTAGGCTTGCATACCATGGGGGACATTGCCCGTTGCTCGCTCGGTAAGTTATCGGATCCGTTGAATGAAGAGATCCTTTATCGTGAATTCGGTAAGAACGCGGAAC
>NZ_PCYV01000102.1:0-384 GCF_002553785.1 Lactobacillus sp. UMNPBX15 | reverse complement strand
GTTACACTATGAAGTCTGTCTTTGATCCTAAGACTGGTGAAAAGATTGTTGGTAAGAATGTCCTTATCGACGAAGAAATGGCTCAAAAGATTGTTGATGCCGGCGTAAAGAAAGTAACTATTCGGTCAGCATTTACTTGTAACACTGAACATGGTGTATGTGAACGTTGTTATGGACGAAATGCAGCTACTGGTGACCGTGTAGAAGCTGGTGAAGCTGTCGGAACTGTTGCCGCTCAGTCAATTGGTGAACCAGGTACTCAGTTAACCCTTCGTAACTTCCACACTGGTGGGGTTGCTGGTAACGATGATATTACTCAAGGTCTTCCACGTATCCAAGAAATTGTTGAAGCACGTAATCCTAAAGGTCGGGCAACAATTACAG
>NZ_PCYV01000101.1:0-392 GCF_002553785.1 Lactobacillus sp. UMNPBX15 | reverse complement strand
TCGCAACTGCGGTAACGATTAGCATCCACCAGCCGACTGCCAACGCGAATTTCCGGTTCTTAATAAAGACGTATTCTGATGGGAATTGATCTTCTTTTTCGCGAATTTTAATAAATGCGAAGAAGATCCAGCAAGTGACCCCAGGGGAAACGATCCCGTTAAGGTTCAGTAACCAGTTGAAAATGTCATTCATATCTGGAAGGAAGATTCCAAGACCAATAATGAAGGCACTTAAAACGCAGGTTAAGATGTAACCGTTAACCGGTAAACCATTGGCATTTGTTTTCCGTAAGAACTTCGGCATGTATTTTGAACCAGTGTCAGAAATCAAGATCCGCGTCATCGCATCCAATAAAACGGCTAGCAAGCCACACATGTAAAAGACTTCGGTC
>NZ_PCYV01000100.1:0-397 GCF_002553785.1 Lactobacillus sp. UMNPBX15 | reverse complement strand
AGGTTTATTGATGCTCAGCACGTTAAACTGCCTAAGCTGGGAATTGTCCGCATTGCTAGCTTAAGAAAACTAATCAAAGAGCGCTTGCTTAATCATATCCCAACTAGAATCGGCACAGTGACGATAAAAAAGACCGCTGATGATCAATTCTATTTGTCTATGCAATTAGGCAGCGATACTGCTTTTGTTAAAGAACTAGCCAAGACGCAGAATCAAATTGGCATTGATCTTAATTTAGATAATTTCCTGACGGAATCGAACGGATCAATGGTTGCCAATCCACGTTTTTACTGTAAAGCCAAAAAGAAGCTTGCCCATGCCCAACGTGTCTTGTCACGCAGACAGCGCCGGGCTAAAAAAGAAGGACGCAATTTGCGGCTAGCAAAAAACTATCAAA